>JADZBS010000086.1 GCA_020851975.1 Gammaproteobacteria bacterium
AGTCATCGTCGGTGAGGTTGGCCGCGCCGAGCATCGGGTTGCCGCGCGCATCCGGGCCGTGGCAGGCGACGCAGAAGGTGAGGAACTTCTGCCGGCCGGCGGCGACCTT
This sequence comes from Gammaproteobacteria bacterium, assembly GCA_020851975.1. GTDB lineage: Bacteria > Pseudomonadota > Gammaproteobacteria > Steroidobacterales > QUBU01. The sequence continues at coordinate 110 of JADZBS010000086.1, forward strand.
CGGTTCGATGGGTGCACCGGCATCCGCAGTCCCTGCCGCGAGGGCGGCGGGCGGCAACTTCGGCAGGGCGCGCAGGAAGGCGATGACCTCTTCCACGCCTTCCGGGCCGAGCGCAGCTCCCATCGCCGGCATCGCGCCGTTGCGACCGTTGGTGATGGTCGCTTCGATGGTTTCCGGGGCGCCGCCGTACAGCCATGCGCCATCGGTGAGGTTGGGATAGCCACGGGCGCCGCCACCGTCGGAACCGTGGCAGCCGGCGCAGTTGTTGAGAAACAGGTTGCGCCCGACGCGCAGGGCGTCCGGGTCCGTGGCGAGTTCGGCGACCGGGCGTGTGGCGAAGGCGGCGAACACGTTGCCGTAGCGGCGCTCGGCAGCGGCGACCTCGGCCTGGTACTGGCCGACCTGGTTCCAGCCGGTCACGCCGGCAAACGTGCCGAGGCCAGGATAGATCACGAGGTAGACCACCATGAATGCGCCGGTGATCCAGAACAGCGTCAGCCACCAGCGTGGCAGCGGATTGTTGAACTCCTCGAGGTCGCCGTCCCAGGTGTGGCCTGTCGTGTCCTCGACGGGCCCCGGTGCCTTGCGACGCGTGGTCATCGCCTGCAGCAGCCACAGGCAGCCGCCGAGCGTACCGACCGTCAGCACCCAGATGAACACGTTCCAGAATCCGCTCATCGCTCTGTCGCTCCCTGTCCGGTCAGGATCCCGCGCGCGGGCCGCGTGGCGGCGCCTCGTCGGGTTCCAGCGGGCGGCGTGCCGCCTCGTCGTAGGTCTGCCGGCGCCGGCTGCTCCAGGCCCAGGCCCAGATGCCGAGGACCAGCACCAGCAGCAGTGCCGTGTACAGCCCGCGCATCAGCCCGGCGCCCACTCATCGACCCTTCACGGCCGTGCCGAGACCCTGCAGGTAGGCGACCAGCACGTCCATTTCCGTCTTGCCCTCGACACTGGCGCTGGCCGCGGCGATGTCGGCGTCGCTGTAGGGCACGCCGATGGCGCGCAGGCGCTGCATCTTCAGCGGCGTGACGTTCGCATCGACCGTGTTCTTCGCCAGCCAGGGGAAGCCGGGCATGTTGGATTCCGGCACCAGGTCGCGCGGGTTGACCAGGTGGGCGCGGTGCCACTCGTCGGAATAGCGCCCGCCGACCCGGGCCAGGTCCGGCCCGGTGCGCTTGGAACCGAACTGGAACGGCCGGTCGTAGACCGCTTCGCCGGCGAGCGAGTAGTGGCCGTAGCGCTCGGTCTCCGCCCGGAAGGGGCGGATCATCTGCGAATGGCAGGTGTAGCAGCCCTCGCGCACGTAGATGTCGCGGCCTTCGAGCTGCGTGGCGGTGTAAGGCAGCACCCCGGGCGTGGGGTCGACGGCTTCGCGCGACATCATCAGCGGCACGATCTCGGCGAGCCCGCCGATGCTGATCGCCACCGCCGTCAGCACACCCAGCAGGCCGGCGGATTTCTCGATGGTCTCGTGTTTCATGTCCGCAGGCTCCTCAGGCGGGGTCGGGGACCGGCTGGGCGACGCGCTCGCTGGTCGCCACGGTCTTCCACGTGTTCCAGGCCATGATCACCGCGCCGGTCAGGAACAGGATGCCGCCGACCAGGCGTGCGGCGTAGTACGGGTAGGTGGCCTTGAGGCTCTCGATGAAGGTGTACGTGAGCGTGCCGTCGTCGTTGACCGCCCGCCACATCAGACCCTGCATCACGCCGGCGATCCACATCGAGGCGACGTAGAGCACGATGCCCACGGTGGACACCCAGAAGTGCAGCTCGATCGCCCGCGTGCTGTACATGCCGCTGCGCCCGTAGGCGCGTGGCAGCAGCCCGTAGATGCAGCCGAAGGTCACCATGGCAACCCAGCCGAGCGCGCCGGAGTGCACGTGGCCGATGGTCCAGTCGGTGTAGTGCGAGAGCGCGTTGACCGTCTTGATCGACATCATCGGCCCCTCGAAGGTCGACATGCCGTAGAAGGACAGCGAGACGATCAGGAACTTCAGCACCGGGTCGGTGCGCAGTTTGTCCCAGGCGCCCGACAGCGTCATGATGCCGTTGATCATGCCGCCCCACTAGGGGGCGAACAGCACCAGCGAGAACACCATGCCGAGCGACTGCGCCCAGTCCGGCAGGCTCGTGTCGTGCAGGTGGTGCGGCCCCGCCCACATGTACGTGGCGATCAGCGCCCAGAAATGCACCACCGACAGCCGGTAGGAATACACCGGCCGGCCGGCCTGCTTCGGCACGAAGTAATACATGATGCCGAGGAAGCCCGCGGTCAGGAAGAAGCCGACCGCGTTGTGTCCGTACCACCACTGCACCATCGCATCGACGATGCCGGCGTAGAGCGGGTAGGAGAGCCCGAGCGTGACCGGGATGGCGAGCGAGTTGACGATGTGCAGCACGGCAATGGTGATGATGTAGGAGGCGAAGAACCAGTTGGCGACGTAGATGTGGCGGATGCGCCGCCTGGCGAGCGTGCCGAAGAACACCACGCCGTAGGCGATCCAGACCACGGCAATCAGCACGTCGATCGGCCAGGCGAGCTCGGCGTATTCCTTGCCCTGCGTGTAGCCGAGCGGCAGCGTCACCGCCGCGAGCACGATCACCAGGTTCCAGCCCCAGAACGTGAACGAGGCGAGTCCCGGTGCGAACAGCGGCACGTGGCAGGTGCGCTGCACCACGTAGTAGGAGGCGGCGAACAGCCCGGAACCGCCGAAGGCGAAGATCACCGCATTGGTGTGCAGCGGCCGCAGCCGGCTGTAGGTGGTCCACGGCAGGTCGAAGTTCAGTTCGGGGAACATCAGTTGCGCGGCGATGACGACGCCGACGAACATGCCGACGACGCCCCACACCACCGTCATGACGGCAAACTGCCGGACCACGACGTCGTTGTACGTGCGTGCTGTGTCCATCCAGGGCTCCGCAGAGGGAAGGTTGCAGACTGATCCGGTCTGGTAAGACGAACGGGGCCTCAGGGCCCCGTTGTCCGCGCCGGTCTGGACGTATTCTAACCGGTGAGGGCGCGCCCGGGACAGCGGTCCCGGGGCGACGGGACGGCGGATCAGCCGGTGGCGCCCGTCGTGCCAGCCATCGTCGCCGGGCACCGGCTGACCGCACCGCGGTAGCGCGTGTCGCCACACCCGCCCGTCCGGTTGCAGATCGACATGGACCGTGGAAGGATGCCGGTGATGTCGAAGAAAAAGACCAACGCGAAGCCGGCTGCCGCGAAGGCGACGGCCGCCAGCAATTACGCCGGAGTCTGGGGTAACCGTATCGGTTTCGGCCGGAAGCCTGCCGTGGTTGCCATCGACCTGTTGCAGGGCTACACGTTGCCTGGCGCGCCACTGTACGCACCGGGTGTCGTGAAGTGCGTGAAGGAGGTGCCGGCGCTGCTCGAGGCCGCGCGCCGCCGCAAGGTGCCAGTGATCCACACGCGCGTGTTCTACAACCCGGCCAACTTCGAGGACGGCGGGGTGTGGATCCTCAAGGCACCCGTGCTGAAGTCGCTGGTGCCGGGCAACAGGTACGCCGAGTTCTGCCCGCCGGTGAAGCCGCGCAAGGGCGAGACGGTAATCGTCAAGAACTACGCGAGCTGCTTCTTCGGCACCTCGCTCGCCGCCACCCTGACGGCACAGGGGGTGGACACCCTGATCATCGCGGGTTGCACGACCTCGGGGTGTGTCCGCGCCTCCGCCGTGGATGCCGTCCAGCACGGGTTCCGGCCGATCGTGGTGCGCGAGTGTGTCGGTGACCGGCACGAGGCGCCGCACGAGGCCAACCTGTTCGACATCGACGCGAAGTACGGTGACGTGGTGAGCCGGGCCCAGGCGATCGCCTACCTGGAATCGTTGTGATGTGGCGCACGGGCATGCGCGGCTGTTATCCGGAGATCAGGGCATGACCAGCAAGCGCGCACCGGGGCGCGGCACCGCCGCGAGGCGCCGCGCCGACCTGACCCAGAGTCCGCACTACGACTACGTGCCGATCATCGACCGGCCGAAGCTGCGCCTGCCGAAGGGCGCGCGCGTGGCGGTGATTCCGTACATCAACATCGAGCATTTCCCGCACGATATTCCGGGCACCGCCATCATCCCGGGCACGCAGCGCTTCAATCCTGATCCGCTCAACTACGGGTGGCGCGACTACGGCAACCGGGTTGGGCTGTGGCGCATGATCGAGTTGATGGACCGGATCGGCATGCGCGGCACGGTGTGCCTGAATTCCGAGATCATCCGCGAGTACCCGCGCATCATCGAGGAGACGCTGAAGCGCAGGTGGGCCTTCATCGGGCACGGCATCAACAATGCGCCGGCCAACTTCCTCTCGGGCATTGACGAGAAGAAGGAGCGTGAAATCGTCGGTGGCGTCCTGAGGGCGATGGAAAAGGCGCTGGGCCGCAAGACCAGGGGCTGGTTGTCGCCGTTCCTGACGCACACCAACAATACGCCGAACATCCTCGCCGACATGGGCGTCGAGTACCTCTGCGACTACACGGCCGACGACCACCCGTTCCCGTTCAAGGTGAAAAAAGGTAGTCTGATCTCCGTGCCCTATACGGTGGAGCTGAACGACATCCCGGCCTTCCAGAACGTCGGCATCAGTTCGCAGGCTTTCGGCGACGCGATCGTGGACCAGTTCGACGTGCTCTATGATGAAGGTGCCGACAACGCACGCTGCATGCCGATCTGCCTGCATACGTTCTGGGTCGGGCAACCCAACAAGTTCAAGCACCTGAAGCGGGCGTTTGCCCACATTGCCAGCCATGACGATGTCTGGTTCACTACGGGCGATGAGGTCAACGACTGGTACCGCAAGACGGTTCTGTAAGAGCCCTGTAGGAGCGCCGTAGGAGCGACGCCAGTCGCGACCAGGAGCTGTAGGAGCGACGCCAGTCGCGACCAGCGTTTCAGCGAAAATGAGCGGAGTATTGTAGGAGCGACGCCAGTCGCGACCAGCTGATTGATGAACAGAAGGTAGCACCATGGCCAAACGAGTCCAGGACGTCCGTCCCCCGCGCAAGCCCGATGCCGAGAAGTGGCTCCGGGAGAACGTGACCGAGCAGAAGAAGCGCTACGCCGCCATCGTCCGGGAGATGGACGGTATCGAGAAGGAACGCCAGCGGTGGTACGCGGAGTTTCTGCACATCGTGTCCACCCGGGGCTGGAACGTGAACGGCGACCAGCGCATGGTCGTCCCGGTCAAGGACCTGCCGAAACGCCCCAAGGGCCGCAGCAAGGTCGTGTTCTGAAGGAACCGAAGGAGCACCCTGTAGGAGCGACGTGTAGGAGCGACGTGTAGGAGCGACGTGTAGGAGCGACGCCAGTCGCGACCTTCCGCGACCTTCCGCGACCTTCCGCGCCCCTCCGCGCCCCCCAACGACCCCAGCGACCCCGCCATCCGACGCAAGAACACCGAGGAGAACCACCGTGGCACGTCCCCACATCGAGCCCTACGTAGAGCTCAACGATCCGTTCAGGAAATTCGACATCGCCGGCTTCAAGGGCAGCCACTACAAGGTGCTGTCGCTCGACACCGACACCGGCGCCTGCACGCTGAAAGTCCGCTTCGACGGTGGCTACAGGCGCAAGCCCGGGCTCTCGTACTCGGACATCGAGATCTTCGTGCTGAACGGCGAGATCCGCGTCGGCAAGGAGGTCTGGCGGGAGGGCCATTACGCCATGATCCCGGCCGGCTACGCGCTCGAGGCCATCAGCGTCGCGCAGGGTGCCGAGGCGCTGGTCATGTTCAACGACGGCGAACCGAATTTCGAGGAATCGGCCGAGAGCCACGACCTCACGCTGCGCGATGCGTTCACCTCGCTCAACAGCTACGACGACCGTCCATGGGCGCCCGGCAACCTGGTCACGCCTTCGGTCGCGAGCGGCTGCCTGATCAAGCTCCTGCGCTATGAGCCGCTGACCGAGGCATTCTCGTTCCTCTATTGCATGACGCCGCGCTTCGCGCAGGACAACATCTCGTACCACGACAGCGCCGAGGAGAGCTACCACATCTGGGGCACGTCCTGGATGATGCAGTTCGGCGACCTGCCGACCGGCGGCTACTTCTGGCGCCCCGCGTACATCAACCACGGCTCGTTCCGCTGCAAGTACGGCACCATCGCCTTCGGTCGCACGGACTCCAAGCTGCACAACTACTTCCACTACAACCCCTGGACCAACCCGAAGCAGAACCTGCTGCGCGCCGCCGCGCAGGTCTACCGCCAGCGCCCGTTGCTCTACAACTGGACTGTGTCGGACGGCCACAACCACCCGCACGGCCCGCCCGATTTCCAGCATGCGAACTACTTCGACAACGATCCGCATGTCCGCGACCTGCACGGCCACTACCACGAGGCCGGCATCGAGCACGATCACGACCACGATCACGACGGCGCGCCCAAGGCGCGGAAAGCGGGCGGCAAGGCGAAGCGCAAGCGCTGAGCCTGGCTGCAGCACCTGCCGGCTGCGCGGCGGCATGACAGGCAACCGCGCAGTGACGCTGTAACTTCGCGACCGGTCCGTCACCGCTGAGCCGGCGGCATCCGGAGCCTGCCCGAGCCCGCCGATGCCCATCCTGCTCGTCACGATCGTGCTTTCGGGCCTCGGCTTCGGCCTGGTGCTGCCGGGCATGCCGTTCGTGGCCGAGAACCTCGGTGCCTCGCCCACGCTCGCCACCTTCATCCTCGGCCTGTACGCCTGGGGCCAGCTCATCGCCACGGCCCTCTGGGGCCGGCTTTCCGACCGCTATGGCCGCAAGCCGATCCTGATCCTCACCAATGCCGGAGCGGCCATCGCCTACCTGATGATGGCGTTGGCGCCGAACCTCTGGGTGCTCGCGGCCGGGCGGGCCTTGAGCGGTCTGATGGGCGGGCTGGCGCCGGCGATGGCCTACGTCACCGATATCACGCCGCCGGAGAAGCGCGCCCAGGGGCTGGGTCTGGTGGGTGCAGCGATGAGTCTCGGCTTCGTCGTCGGGCCGGCGCTCGGCGGCGTGCTCGGCGGCAGCGATGCGGCCACGGCCAGCCTGCTGGTGCCGGGCCTGGTGGCGTTTGCGATTGCCGCCGCCACCATGCTCGGTTCGATCCTCTTCCTGCAGGAGAGCCTGCCTGCCGAGCAGCGCGCGAAGGCCGTGGCCGCGCACACCGACGGGTCGGGACTGCGCCTGGCCGATGTGGTGCGCCGGCCGGTGATGACGCGGCTGCTGCCGCTCGGCTTCGGCGTGTACGTGGCCATGGCCATGTTCGAGACCATCTTTCCGTTCTGGACCAAGGCGCAATTCCGGTGGGGCCCGCAGGAAGTCGGGCTCAGCTTCACCTACCTCGCCGTGGTCGTCGGCATCATGCAGGGCTACGTCGTCGGGCGACTCGCCCCGGTGGTCGGGGAGGGCAGGCTCGCCCTCGGCGGCCTCGGCTGCTATGCGGTCGGGCTGGTGTGGATGACGCTGGCGCCGTCCTGGCCGGTGATGATGATCGGCCTGACGCTCACCTCGGGCGGCGGTGGCACCTTCCTCACCTCGATGTCGAGCTTCGTCTCCAGGCTTGCCGGGCCGGGCGAGCGCGGGTTCGTGCTCGGCATCTACCAGTCCGCGAGCTGGGGCGGGCGCGCCTGCGGTCCCGTCCTCTCCGGCTGGCTGTTCCACGAGATGGGCACGCACAGCCCGCTGCTCGGTGCCGCGATGCTGTTGGTGCCGTGCATCATCCTGCTCGTCACCATCATGGCCCGGCATCGGCACCAGGCCGTAGAGTGACTGAAGGATGGTCGGCCACGCATCGCCTGCCTCGGCTGGCGGTTGACCGACCTATAATCCGGTTGCACCCGATCCGCCATCGACCGGAGGTCCCATGACGACACTGCGCAGCCTGTTCGTGTTCCTGGCCGCAACCCTCGTGACCGCCATCGCCACCGCGCAGGACAGCCCGGCACCGGCAAGCGGCACCTACGTGCCGACCGTGCTCGTCACCGGCGCCAACCAGGGCATCGGGCTGGAGTTCGCGCGCCAGTACGCGGCGCGCGGCGCGCGCGTGATCGCCACCGCGCGCAACCCGGCCGCGGCCACGGACCTCAACGCACTCGCCGCGGCCAACCCGCGGGTCACCGTCGAGCAGCTCGACGTCACCGACCACGCCGCCATCGACGCACTGGCGGCGAAATATGCCGGCACCGCGATCGACCTGCTGATCAACAACGCCGGCATCAGCGGCGGGGCGGAGAACCAGGTCTTCGGCAAGCTGCAGTATCAGGCCTTCGAGGAAGTGCTGCGCGTGAACACCATCGGCCCGCTGAAGATGGCCGAGGCCTTCATGCCGCACGTGCAGGCGAGCCGCGAGCGGCGCATCGTCGCCGTGTCGAGCAGCGAGGGCTCGATCGGCAAGGTCAATTCAGCGCGCCTGTATTTCTACCGGACCAGCAAGGCGGCGCTGAACATGGAGATGAAGGTCCTCGCCTACCAGGTGAAGTCGAAGGGCGTGAGCGTGGGTCTCGTGAATCCGGGCATGACCGACACGGACCTGATGAAGGGCCTGCCGAAGTCCATGCTGCGCCCGCCGGCCGACGCCGTGCGCGACATGATGCGCAACATCGACACGCTGACGGTCGAGAACACGGCCTCCTACTGGGAGCACGACGGCCAGATCATGCCGTGGTAGCAGCGCCGGTTCGCGGCGCGGTCAGCCGGGGAACTGCGCCACGCCGGCGAGCGAACGCTGCACGCCGGTTTCGGCTTTGGCGGTGATCGTGCCGCTTGCCAGGCTGAACTTCGCCACCGTACCGGTGAAGAAGTTGCCGCAGAGGATCGTGTCGGGCTCCACCGAGGGCCCGATCGCCGCCCAGCCCGGGCCGGGCAGCGGGTAGCTGCGCAGCACCTCGCCCGTTTCGCTCAGGTGGTCGAGGAAGAAGCCCGCCTTGAAATTGGCGCGCACGTGCAGCAGCCGGCCGTCGCGCGCACGGACGATGGACATGGCCATGTTGCCGCTGTCGGGCGCGTAGGTGACGAGGTTCGGCAGCGGCCGGTCGTCGACGAGGTCGTACACCCGCACGCTGTCGGAGAGCTCCGAGAGATAGAGCATCGTGCGACCGTCGGCCTGCAGCACGGAACCCGTGAGCCCGAGGAACGCCGGCATGCCGCCGTGCACCGGTGTGGCAAACTCCTTCAGCAGCCTGCCGTCGGTCGTGAACTGGTACAGGTGGCCGTAGCCGAAGACGTCCGTGCCCGGCACCCTGGGCAGCGTGGTGCCGAGCGGATGCCCGGGGCGGGTGCGCACCGTGTTGCCGACCAGGTGCTCGCCGAGGTAGACCGTGCCGTCCTTCGCGAACGTCACGTTGGAGAAGGCACGGTCGGCGAACTTCACCGTCGGCAGGCGCCTGCCCTGCGGGCTGACGCGGATCACGGTGAAGCTGTTGCTGTCGAAGGCCCACAGCGTGCCGTCGGGCGCGAAAGCGAGCCCGCCGACCAGGTGCGTCGTCCCCTCGGTCCACAGCACGCCCTTTTCCTTCAGGTCGCGGTCGTACTGGATGATCCGCCCGTCGCCGGCATGGTCGTCGTCGGCACGGTTGAGGAGCGTGGCACCGGCGAAGATGTCGCCGGGAGCGAAGGGCTGCAGCGTGGAGGCGGGGGCCATGTTCGCGTTCTCCGGGAGGGGGCAGGCGGGGGATTCTAGCAGGGGTGGTCGGTCCGGCGGCCGCTGCGGACAGGCCTGCAAACGCCGCCGTCCGCATGCCGAACAGGCGCCGCGCGTGGCACAATCGCCGCCATGAGCGATGCCATCGACAACGTCAACGTCCTGTCCCTCACCAACCTGCCGCCGCCGGCGGCCGTCAAGGCCGAGCTGGCGCTCGACCGGGCCGCCGCCACCACCGTGCTGGGGAGCCGCCGTGCCCTGCAGGACATCATCGATGGCCGCGACCCGCGTCTCCTCGTCGTGGTCGGACCCTGCTCGATCCACGACGTGGGCGCCGCCCTCGAGTACGCCGGGCGACTGAAGGCGCTCGCCGCCGAGGTTGCCGATGCGCTCTGCCTCGTGATGCGCGTGTACTTCGAGAAGCCGCGCACCACGGTCGGCTGGAAGGGGCTCATCAACGACCCCGACATGGACGACTCCTGCGACATGGAGAAGGGCATCCGTACCGCCCGCCGCCTGCTGCTCGACCTCACTGCCATGGGCCTGCCCACCGCGACCGAGGCGCTCGACCCGGTGATGCCGCAGTATCTCGGCGACCTCATCAGCTGGACGGCCATCGGCGCGCGCACCACCGAATCGCAGACCCATCGCGAGATGGCGAGCGGGCTGTCGACGCCGGTCGGTTTCAAGAACGGCACCGACGGCGGCCTGCAGGTGGCGATCAACGCGCTGAAGTCGGCGCGCCAGCCGCACCGCTTCCTCGGCATCAACCAGGACGGGCGCCCGGCGGTGATCCACACCCGCGGCAACGCCTACGGGCACGTCGTGCTGCGCGGGGGCGGCGGGCGGCCGAACTACGACTCGGTGTGCGTGGCGCTGTGCGAGAAGGCGCTGCGCGAGGCCGGGCTGCCGGCGCGCATCGTCGTCGACTGCAGCCACGGCAACTCGAACAAGGATCCCGCCCTGCAGCCGTTGGTGGCGAAGGACTGCATCGAGCAGGTCGTGCACGGCAACCGCGCCATCATCGGCCTGATGCTCGAGAGCAATCTCGGCTGGGGCAACCAGGACATTCCCGCCGACCGCACGCAGCTGCAGTTCGGTGTCTCGGTGACCGACGCCTGCATCGACTGGGCCGCCACCGAAACCACGCTGCGCGAGGCCGCCGGGGCGCTGCGCCCGGTCCTCGCGCGCACCGCTGCGACGGCACCGCGGCGGGCCGGGCAGGGGTAGGACGACCGTGCCGGGGAGCGCGCCGTGACCGGCAGCAGCACCACCGGCACCACGCCTCGCGGCCTGCCGTTTCTCGCGCCCTGCCGCAAGCTCGAGCCGCACGCGCCGTACCGCTGGCTGCGCAAGGGCTGGAACGACGTGCGCCACGGCTGGCGCCCGACGCTGAGCTACGGCCTCACGCTGGTGGCGGCGAGCTGGCTCGTCACCGCGCTCGCCTTCCGGCTCGGCAGCTACGTGCTGGTCTTCGCCGCACTCACCGGTTTCGTGTTCATCGCCCCCGTGGCCGCCATTGGCCTCTACGAGGTGAGCCGCCAGGCCGCCGCCGGGCGCAAGCCCATGATGATCGTGACCCTGCGCGGCATCCGGCGCGTGTTCGGCAACGCCATGGTGTTCAGCCTCGCGCTGCTGGTCGTGTTCCTGGTGTGGGCGCGCTCGGTGTCGCTCATCAGCGTCTTCATGCCCATGGACGCCGACCCGACCTTCGGCGAAATGTGGCCGTATCTCCTGGCCGGCACGATGGTCGGCGCCCTGTTCTCCGCCGTCACCTTCGCGGTCAGTGCCTTCTCGCTGCCCATGATCGAGGATCGCGAGACCGACACCATCACCGCCGTGGTCACCAGCGTGAACGCCGTGCTGCGCAACAAGCGCGCCATGGCCAACTGGGCGGCCGTGATCGTCACCGCCGTGCTCATCGGCTTCGCCACCGGGTTCCTGATGTTCATCGTCATGATCCCGCTGCTCGGCTACGCCACCTGGCACGGGTATCTCGAGACCATCGACGCCAGCGCCTGGCCGAAGGCGGGGCAGGAATCGAAGCGATGAACAGGCGCCGCAACCAAGGCGTTCACACCGGTCGCTTGGAACGGAAATTCCCTATTTGCCGCGGTTGCCGCCGACCCTAGACTCCACGGGCAAAGGAGTCCGTCTGCCCGTCATGTCCAGGTTGCGCCACCGTTCTCCGGCTCGCTCCGCAGGCCACCGTACGCGGGTTGGTCAGGAGCGCCGCGCCCGGACCCGTGCCAGCATCCTGGCCGCAGCGGTGCGGGTATTCGCCGAGCACGGCACTGACGTACCGGTGATCGACGACTTCATCCGCGCCGCCGGCATTGCCCGGGGTACCTTCTACACCTACTTCCGCACCACCGCGGAACTGCTGGCCGCCACCTCGAGGGATCTGGAAGACCGCCTCATGGTGGGCATCGAAGCCGCTCTCGCCGATCACACCGATCCGCTGCAACGGCTGGCCACCGGCGTGCGCCTCTGGTTGCGCCGCGCACGGGAAGACCAGGTCCTCTGCGCCTTCGTGGTCCGCAGCCAGCTTCGGGGCCGCCTGGTGGAGGACATCCTCACGCGAGACCTCCGTGCCGGTCATCGCCAGGGCAGCTTTCGGACTCCTGGCATCGGCGTGGCCCGCGACCTGGTCGTCGGTACCATCCGGGAGGCCATGGCCCGGATGATGACGGGTCCCGTGTCCCGACATTATCCCGACCAGGTGGCCGCGGTGATTCTCCAGGGACTGGGCGTCGAGTCCCGCATGATCCGCCGGCTCATGGCGATGCCGGTCCCGGCGATGCCCTCCGTGCTGGAAGCCCAGGCGCCGGTGCACCGCCCGCGCTAGGGCGCCATCGTCTGCGGCGTCACCTCCCAGCCGGCTTCGATCCCACCGGGCAGCATCTGGCCGCGATCCTCACCCACCTCGGTATCGATCAGCCGGTTCAGCATGGCGTTCATGGCCAGCACCAGTTCGCCGTGCCGGCGCCGGTCGGCGGCCAGGTTGTTCATATCCAGGGGATCGGCTTCCCGGTCGTAGAGCTCGACGTCGTTCAGGCGGTAGAGATCCTCCAGCGTGACGGGTCGGTTGTGCTGCTTCGGAGCGAAGTACCGGCTGAAGACATGGCGGCCATCGAACACCGAGCGTACGGCACCGCGCTTGCGCAGGTCGGGCGTGAATCCCGCGGACCGGAGTTCCCTGGGATTTCCACCCTGCCGGATCCAGGCGACCGCCTTGTGCAGGTAATCGCCGTCCAGGTACGCGAACATGTTGTAGTTGAACAGCACGCCCTCGCGCAGGGCGTCGAGGCCGGCGTTCTGCGGGTCCCGCAGCAGGCCGGCCATGTCCTTGCCCGGCAGGTCCCGCGTGATCCGGGCCGCGTCCGCCCCGGTGAAGGCCACCAGCGTGGGAGCCAGGTCCAGGTGCGAGGTGACCGCGCGGCAGCTGCGGCCACCGGCGACGGCCGGGTGCGCGATGATGAGCGGCACGTTGTTCTGTTCGCGATAGGCCACGGCGCCCTTGGCGTGGAGCCGGTGGGCGCCGTCCATGTCGCCGTGGTCGGCGGTGAGGACCACGATCGTGCGGTCCATGAGCCCGGCGGCCTCCAGCTCGTCCAGCAGCGTCCCGATGTTGCGATCGACGTCGCGCAGGCAGTTGAGGTAATAGTTGTGTCGTCGCCGCCAGCGGTCCGGCTCGTCCGGGATCTCGCCCACCAGGGCATCGTGGGAGCGGAGGAAATCCTGGTGGGCGGCCGGCCGTCCGGGAGCATCGAGCGCCTGTGCATGGTTGGCCGGCAGGGTGAAATCCCACTGCCGGGCGTAGAGCGGGTCGACCGGATCGCGGGCCACCTGCGTCAGGCCGCGGACGGACTGCACCGGCGTGCCCGGCCGGTCGGTGTCGTAGAACATCACGTCATGGGGATTCACCAGGTTCACCGCCAGGAACCAGGGCTTGTTTTCCGCCGCCAGCTCGCGGCCCTTGCCCCGCAGCCAGCTGCCCGCCATGGCGCTGATCACGCCATCGTGGAGATAACCGCCCTGCGTGTGGGCGATGATGTCGCCGATGCCGACGTAGTCGGAAAAGCCGTAGGCCTCCATCTCCGCCGTGAAGATCTTCGTCGGCGTGCCCAGCGTGTTGACGGTCTCGAACTCCTTGGTGAGGTGCCACTTGCCCTTGTAGGCCGTGTAGTAACCGGCCTCGCGGAGCATGTCTCCCACGGTGGGCAACTCGGTCGACAGGCTCTGGATCCAGGGGAAGTTCGTGTTGTCGAACATGCGGGTCTGCTGGATGTGCCGGCCGGTGTAGATCACCGACCGCGACGGTGTGCAGACGCAGGAATTGATGGTGTGGTTCGTGAAGCTCACGCCCCGGCGCAGCAGCCGCTCGTGGGCCGGCAGCGTGAAATCGGCCGGCAGTTCACCGGGCCGGAAGAACCGCTCCTGATCCGTGAGGATGAAGAGGATGTTCCAGCGTGCTGCGTTGCCGCTGGTTCCTGCGGGAGCCGGCTGGCCGCCCGGGGAGATGGCTGCATTCACGGTGCCGGCGAACCCTGCGGCCAGGGCAGCCGCGCCCGTGCCGCGCACGAAGTCCCGGCGGGACAGTCCGGCGTTCGGAGTTTTCGGATCGGACATGGCCGGTGCTCCTGATGGGCGGGGCAGGGATGTTTTCATATTGACACCAAATGTCAATATGACGATGATTTTTGAAAACCTCCGAACGGTGGGGGTGGGGAATTTCCATGATCCAGCCGATTGTCGTCGCGCTCCTCGGCATTGTCGTTTTCGTCGGACCTGCCTCGGTGACCCATTCCGCCGAGCTCCGCCGGCTGGGCCGCGCCTGGACCGACCGGCTGGTGCAAGCCCCGGACGAGCTCAACGGCCGCAAGCCCTGAGCGGTCCTCGCCGGTTCGATGCTCGAGGTTCATTCCGTGGTTGGCAGGGGCAGACCTTCGCGAAGAGGCTCGTCGCAACCAGGCGGACATCACCACCGGCCTGGCCATCCTCGAGGACTCGCTCGTCTGGCTGGGTCAGGCCGAGCAGGCTGTTGCGGCGCCCGCGGTAAGTCAGCCGGCGCCCGCCTACCCCGACGACTGGGACCAGGCCTTGCGCAGTTCCGGCCGCAAACTGGGAATCCCGACCTCGGCGGTCTGGGACACCGCCAATGCGACCGGTGCCGTCGCTCTGTTGCCGCGGCCATCAGCCGCGCCTGGGCCGTGGAAAGCCACTTCCGTTCGGTCCTGATGGATTATCGCGACAGCAACGACCGGATGCTCGGGCAGTAGCCGATTGGATGATCGGGAACGTCCCTGCCGGCAGTGGGGCGGGCAGCTCGCGGCCGCGATCGGCGAGCACGCGCCAGCGTCAGGGCGCCGAGACCTGGACCAGGCCCTTGCCGGTGTTGCGGCCGTGGAAGATGCCGGCCAGCGCTTCCGGGGCGCTGTCGAGGCCTTCGAACACGTGCGCGCGGTAGGTGAGCTTGCCTTCCTCGTGCCAGCGCCGCAGGGCGCTGAAGGCCTCTTCCGCGCGATGCACGTATTCGAAGCAGCTGAAACCCTCGGCACGCGCCTGCTTCAGCGCCAGCATCGGGAAGTTGACGGGTCCGGGCGCAGCGCCGGTGTCGTTGTAGTGGGAGACGAAGCCGCCGCAGGCGATGCGCGCGTGCGGGTTGATGCGTGCGAGCACCGCATCCAGGATGTCGCCGCCGACGTTGTCGTAGTAGACGTCGATGCCAGCCGGGCAGGCGCGATCGAGATCCTGTGCGAAGGTCGGTGAGTTGTAGTTGATCGCCGCATCGGCGCCGAGCTCGCGGGTGAGCCAGTCGCACTTGTCCCGGGTGCCCGCGATGGCGACCACCCGGCAGCCCTGGATGCGCGCGATCTGCACCACCAGCGAACCGACGCCGCCGGCAGCCGCCGAGACCACCACCGTTTCGCCGGCCTTCGGCTGGCCGATCTCGAGCAGGCCGAAATAGGCGGCCAGCGCCTGCATGCAGTAGAGCGAGGTGTGCGCAATCAGCGGCACGCCCGGCCACCGGGGAATCCGTTCGGCGGCAGCAGCCGGCCACGTGCAGTATGCCTGCCAGCCGCCGAGGCCAGCCACCCAGTCACCGGGCGCGTAGTTCGCACTCTTCGATTTCTCGACCACGCCCCAGATGCGGGCGGGCATGACCTGGCCGACGACCGTCGGCGGCCCGAAGGTCGGTTTCTCCGACAACCAGTAGCGCTGCACCGGATCGATGGAGATGTACACCGTGCGTACCAGGATCTCGCCCTCGGCCGGCTCGGTGACGGGCACTTCCCGCCACTGGAAGTTGTCGCGGGAGACTTCTCCCGAGGGCTTGCTGCGCAGGAGCCACTGCCGGTTCATGGTCGACATCGGTCATCTCGTGTGGTGCGGAAGGGTGTCGCGGGTGATTCTATCGTCGCCGCCCCGTGGCAGGCAAAGCGGGCCAGCGACTACAATGGCCCCGCAGTCCGGAGGCATCACGACCATGAACCCAGCCCCGTCGAAAACCGGCAGCGACAGCACCCGCGAGGAAGTCACGCGGCTGTTCGAGCAGTACATCGCCGCCTGGAACGCCAGGGATTTCCACAAGATCGGTGGCGAGATCTACCAGCCGCCGATCCTCGTCTACGACCCGAACGGCAACACGGAACTCGCCTCGGCGGAGCAGATCGCCGGCCTGCTGCAGGGACTGCGCGCCGAACTCGATGCGGCCGGCTTCGACCACTCGGTCCTGCGCGACGTCAGCGTCCGTGACCTCGGCGATGGCCTGGCCTTCGCGAGCTTCTACTACAGCCGCATCGACCGCGCCGGCGCGGCGATGGAGCGCGACGTCCTCGCCTCCGCCTACATCGTGCGCAAGACCCCCACCGGCTGGCGCCTCGTCGCCCACATCACCCAAAGCACCTGACGGTGCCGACCTGACGGTGCCGGGTCGAAGTTTCGAAGTTGTTGAACGCGGGCGCCGGCCTCACGACCCGGTGCGGGCTTCGATGGGGCCGTCGAGCCGGGTCAGCTCGTAGCGGGTGTCGGCCTTGCGATACTCGTGGCGGATCACGATGCGATCGGGTCCGGCGAGCCAGACCTCGGCATCCTTGCCGAAGTGAAAGTGCTCCGTGTCGAAGGTGCCGGCTGGCACGGTGATGCGTTCGCGCGCGACGAACTCCAGCACGATGGGATAGGCGGCAACGCGCAGGCCATCGCCGACGGCACCAGCGATGAATACCGGCACCGCCTGCGCACCGGCGGCGACGGCGTCGTACTGGCCGTAGTGCCAGCCTTCCAGACTTGGCGGATGCAGCAGGACGGAGTATTTCGGCGGCAGTGGCAGCTGTTCCGTCCTGAAACCTGCTGGTCCCCGGGTGGTGACCTGCAGGCTCGCGCCATCGGCGACGTAGTACCCGGACCCGAGCAGCCGGCCCTCATCGTAGCTGTGGGCGAATGCCTCCAGGAAACGGAACGAGGCGTCGGTGCGGTAGAGGGTATTGATCTGCTGGGCGTCGCGGCCGGCATCGAGCAGCGTGCGCATGGTGCGCGTGCCATCCGCCTGGACCGTCAGTGACCACTGCTCCTGGCCGCAGGGCTCGCCGGCGCTGAGTGTGCCGCAGACGAGCGTGCCGGTGACGAAGCGCACGACGGCAGGGTTGGCCGGTGCCGCAACCAGCCGGTCGATGTCCGGAGCGCGCGCCGGCGCGCAGCCGGTCGCGAGGGCCAGGGTGGCCAGGACGACGAGGAAACGAAGCCGTGGGGTCATGGGCCGGCATTAAATGAGGGATCGAGCCCCGACACAAGGCTTCCGATAACTTGACATAACGAGTTCCCACCCAAACCCGCGAAAGACCTGGCCGGGCATCGGCCACTGACACCCGAACGGAAAATCCGGACCTTCGATATCGCCCTGCTCGGCTGTCTGAAACGCCGCGCTTTGCCCAGCGCCTGACCTGCGTCCAGCGATCCGCGGCCGGCGTGCGCCGGTGATCTCCGCCCGATCGCAAGCGGCGACTGCTGCCGCAGCGAGACCCCGTTTAACCCAGGTTAAGGCAGCGGCTCTTGCGATGATGCAGCATCCCCATCAGAAGAGATGCCCGGTTCAGGGCTGGCGACAGGCTACAAACGGGTACACCCGTGGCTCCTTCAACCATGAAGGTACTGTCCCGCGCGATCGCAGCGGCCCTGCTGGCCGGGGGCGGAGCCGCGCAGGCAGCTTCCGTCGCGTATTTCCTCGACCAGTCCGATTTCCTGCCCGACGGGGCGAACTATCTCCAGGTCACGTTCGACGACGAAGGCGCTCCGGGGCTCATCAACGTCAGGGTCGAGATCCTGCCGGCGCTCGAAGCCGCCAACACGGGGATAGGCGGCAACGCGCTCGGCATCACCGCCTTCGCTTTCAATTCGACGCTCTACGCGGAGACCTGCCCGGCAGCGGCCGCGGCCCTTCCTGCCGGCGGGATCGTCGATCTGCCCGGTAGCTGGGTCAGGGCAAGCAACTGCTTCAACACGCTGTCGTTCGGCCGGTTCGAGAACAGCGCAGGTTCGCAGGGTCCCAGGGCAGACCCGCTCATGTTCTCGATCGACGTCACCGGCGACAGCGTCACCGATTTCCTGGAGCTCTCGTCGCTGACCGGCACGCAGGGCAACACCGCGTTCTGGGCGGAAGTGCGTGGCCTGTTCCCGGTGGGAGACGCCAGTCGGACGACGATCGCCGTCGCCGGCTCGACACCGGTGCCGATTCCCTCGGTCGTCTGGGTATTCGGATCGGTGTGGCTGGGGTTGTTGGGCGCCGCCCGGCGTGCTCCGCAGGCGCATCACCGGGTGGGACCGCCGTAGGCGTCATGGACGACTACCAATCCCCGGGCCGCACTCGCACTGCCGTTGCCAGCAGCATGATCCTGCTGTTCGCCGCCCTGTCGGTGTCCGCACCGGCGCGGTCGGCACCGCCGGCGGCGGTCCTCACGGCCTCGGACGGCTGGGCAGGGATGCTGTTCGGTGGCGACATCGCCGGTTCGGGCGATATCGTGGTGATCGGCGCGGCCAGTCCCGACGCGGCGGCCTATGTCTTCCGGCGCCCGGTTGGCGGCTGGAGCGGCAGCCTGGTCGAGGTGGCGAAGCTCGTGCCCTCGGACCCGATCGCCAGCCAGTATCTCGGCCATAGCGTGGCGATCGACGGCGACACCATCGTCGTCAGTGCCGCCGGACCCACGTTCGGGCCGACCGCGCGGCCGGGTGCCGCCTACGTGTACGTGCGCCCGGCGGGTGGCTGGGCCGGCACGCTCACGGAGACGGCGAAACTCGTCGCGAGCGATGGCAGCG
>JADZBS010000087.1 GCA_020851975.1 Gammaproteobacteria bacterium
CGCCGGCCGCGACTCTTCTTTCCCGCGACCTCTTCCACCGCCCGACGTCAGAACAACGCCGCGTTGACCACCCGGTGCACCCAGACGCTCGCGACGTAACCGAGCGCTATCGCCCAGCTCCAGCGCAGGTGGCCGAAGAACGTGTAGATGCCGCGCGCCTGCCCCATCAACGCCACGCCCGCTGCCGAGCCGATCGACAGCAGCGAACCACCCACGCCCGCCGTCAGCGTTACCAGCAGCCAGTGCCCGTCGCTCATCGCCGGGTCCATGCTCAGCACGGCGAACATGATCGGGATGTTGTCGACCACCGCCGAGGCGATGCCCACCAGCACGTTGGCGACGAATGGGCCGAGGTCCGCGTAGGTCGCTGCGGCAAGGAGCTGCAGGTAACCCAGCGCTCCGAGTCCACCGACCGAGATCACCACGCCGTAGAAGAACATCAATGTGTCCCATTCCACGCGCTTCAGGCTGATGAAGATGTCGAATGGCCGGGTCGCCGGCTTGAAACCCGCGGGAACCGCTGGCAGAGGATTGGTGACCTCCGTGGAGCCGTTCAGCTCGCCCCGGCGGATGACGTAGCCGTAGATGCTCAGCAGCCCCAGGCCAGTCATCATGCCCAGCGCCGGCGGCAGGTGCAGGAAGTTGTGGCCCGCCACCGTCATCGTCACCGTGAGCCCGAACAAAGCAGCCACTACGAACCCGCCCGGCTTGACCGTGCTGCGTGGACCGGCGGCCAACGGCGCCGCGCGAGGTACCGCGAAAGTCATGGCGAGCGCCGGCACCAGCCAGTTGGCGGCTGCCGGCAGGAACAGCGCAAAAAACTCCTCGAAACGCATCTTGCCGGCCTGCCAGACCATCAGCGTGGTGATGTCGCCGAAGGGACTGAACGCGCCGCCCGCATTCGCCGCGACGACGATGTTCGTGCAGGCCAGCAGGATGAAACGTGGATACCCGGCGCCGACGGCAATCACCACGGCGCCCATCACCAGCGCCGTGGTCATGTTGTCGAGTACCGGCGAGAGGAAGAAGGCCAGCCCACCGGTGATCCAGAAGAGCGCGCGTAGCGAGAACCGCCGGGCGATCAGCCAGTCGCGCAATGCGCCGAAGATATTGCGCTCCTGCAGGGTATTCACGAAGGTCATGGCCGAGAGCAGGAACAGCAGCAGCTCGCCGTAGCCTTCGAGGTCGTGCCTGAGCAAGTCCCCGGCGCCGGGCATGCCGGCATGTTCGTAGGCGATGGCGACGAGCACCCAGATAACACCGGCAGCCACCACCATCGCCTTGGACTTGCGCAGGTGCGTGAACTCTTCGGCGATCACGAACGCATAGGCGACGAGGAACACGACCAGCGCCGCCAGGCCGATCCCGGTGATGGTGAAATCGGGCGCCGCGCCACCGGCAGCCAGCACCGGCGACGGCAACACGCCGGCCGCTGTCGCAGCAGCCAGCCATCTCGGGATGCGGCTCGGGATCATGCTTCCGTCCAGCAATGCAGGGGCACCCAGCCTAACGCAGTCGCCGGCCCGGCGACCATGCACGCGGTGCTACCATGAGCGCCCCCGGAATCCAGGGCATCGGTGCGCCCGCCCCGGACCGGGCCAGGACCCAGCGGCCACCCGGCCCGCGCAGGATACCCACATCGCATGTTCGGCTACCTGATGCGCCACTGGCGTGGCGAACTGTCGCTCGCTGTCGCCTGGTGGATCAACGGCGTGGCCCTCACGCTGGGCCTGCTCGCACTCTCGTTCAACGCGCAACACCTCGGCATCGCCCCGCTGCTGACGACGCGCACCGGTTTCGCCGTGTATTGCATGGCCGGTCTCGCGCTGTTCCTGCTCGTGCCGGCCTGGCAGGTGATCGGCATCTTCCGGACAGCCGACCGCCATGCCATCGAAGTCGGCACCCTGCTCGCCACGCGCCTCACCCAGTCGCTCGCCACGCTGCTCACGGTGTTGCTCGCCACGCACTTCCTGATGTTCGCCGGCGAGGCCCGCTCGGGCCTGCGCCTCGCCTGGCCTCCCGGCGGACCGTCCTACACGGTCGCCATCAGCCATGACGGGCGCATGCTCGAGATCAGGGGAAGTTTCACCTTCGGTCTGGCCGAGGATGCCCGCCGCCTGCTCGACGCCAATCCGCAGGTGCGCCGCGTGCGGCTGAACAGCGGCGGCGGCCTGCTCGGCGAAGCACAGCGTGTGCGCACCCTGATCGTCGAACGCGGGCTCGACACCGACAGCACGACGGTGTGCGCGAGCGCCTGCGTGTCGGCCTATCTCGGTGGCGCGCACCGCCTGCTGCACGCCTCGGCGCGCCTGGGCTTCCACCTGCCGCGCAACCCCGGCTTCGGCCTGCGCGGGCGCGTGTCGCCGGAGTACGCCGCGGAGCTGCGCGAGTTCGCGCGCCGCGGCGTGCCGCGCTGGTTCATCGACCGCTGGGTCGCCAGCGGGCGGCAGTTCTGGTATCCGGATCCACGCCAGCTGCGGATGTCGGGTCTCGTGCACGGTTATTTCGGCCGGCCGCGGCCGGGCGAGGAGGCCTGGTTCCGCTGACGGCCGCTGGTGCCCGTTCGCCGAACGTCCTACGCTCCCGGCAAACCTGTCGCCGGGGAGCTTCCTGATCATGACCAGCCAGGAAACCTTCGTGCCGCTGGAACGCGTGACGTTCGAGACGGCCGCCGAGCACGCCACGCGCGACGTACCCGTGGTCGACCTGGGCGCAACGGCCGCGGGGATCCGCCGGCAACTCGCGACCCGCCGCTTCCGCTGCGCCTCCCACGTGGTGGTGACCCGTGGCCGGCAGTTCGCCGGCATCATCCGCGTCGAGGACGCCATGGCGGCAGGCGAAACGGACACCGCCGTGCAGCTCATGGACGCCAGGGCGCCGGTGGTGTCACCTGGCGCCGATCAGGAGGTGGCCGCCTGGCGCGCCGCGCAGCGTGGTGAATCGGCATTGGCGGTGGTCGATGCCCACGGGGACTTTGCCGGGCTCATTCCACCCGACCGCCTGCTCGCGGTGATGCTGGCCGAGCACGAGGAGGATCTCTCCCGCCTGGGCGGCTTCATGCGCAGCAGCGCCTCGGTGCGCCAGAGCACGGAGGAACCGGTGCGCCGGCGTTTCCGGCATCGCCTGCCGTGGCTGCTGGTCGGGCTTGCCGGCGCGCTGCTCTCCGCCGACATCGTCGGAGCCTGGCAGGCGCGGCTGGAAGGGATGGTGATGATCGCCTTCTTCATTCCGGCAATCGTCTATCTCGCCGATGCCGTGGGCACGCAGACGGAAACGGTCGTGGTGCGCGGCCTGTCGGTCGGGGCGCGGTTTCGCACGATGCTGCCGCGCGAGGTTCTGACCGGCGTCGCCATCGGCCTCGTGCTGGCGGCCGCGGCCGGTCCCGTGATCCTGTGGCGCTGGGGCAGCGCGGAACTGGCGCTCGGAGTCGGCCTGGCACTCTTCGCCGCCTGCTCCACGGCGACGCTCGTGGCGCTCGCCCTGCCCTGGGCGCTGGACCGCGCCGGCATCGACCCGGCCTTCGGCAGCGGACCGCTCGCCACGGTGATTCAGGACCTGCTGTCGATTCTCATCTACTTCCTGATCGTCGATGCCATCCTCGGCTGAACGTCCGTCGGGCCTTCAACCGGGCTGGTCGATGCGCAGCACCCGCAGGTCACGGGTCATTCGCACGGCATCCTCGATGCGCTCGTAATAGCCCGGCAGCAGGTCGGCTTCGGCGTAGCCCAGCTGGCGGTAGAAGCGCCGTGCCCGGGCATTCCCGGCGCGTACCTCCAGGCTCACCTCGAAAGTGCCGGCGACCATGGCGGTCTCCTCCAGCCATCGCACCAGGCGGCTGCCGAGTCCGGCGCGCCGGCAACGCGGTTCCACGGCGAGCAGGTTGAGGTGGGCCGCTTCGTCACCAAAGCCCATGATGGCGAAGCCGGTCAGCTCGTCACCGCGACGCGCCGCGAGCACCACGGATTCCGGGTCGTGGATGTGGCGGGCGACCCGCCTTGCGGTCCAGGACCAGCTGGGCAGCCCGGCCTCGACCAGCCGTCGCGACATGAGCGCGATCGGCACGGCATCGATCGGCCGGGCGAAGGCGAGCGTGTCGACATGGGATTCTTCGCGCATGGCCTGGTTCCCCCTGCGGGCCGCACCGCGATCACTGCGCGGCATCTTGCCCTGCGCCTGCCACTGTACACCCTGCGTTGCGCCACCGGCACGGCGGTGGACATAAGGACTGGCGCTCGCGCGGTACAATGGCCGCAGGTGCCGCGTGCCGTGACGAAGTGTCGCTGACCCCGCGCGTGCCGGAGGAGCACCATGCGAGCCACGCCGCGCTACACCCGCTTCGCGCTGCTGACGATCCTCGGCCTCGGCATGCTGGCCGCGCGTGCCGACGACGACCCGTTCCACCGCCTCCGGCGGCTGGAGGGAACGTGGCTTGCAGTCGATGACAAGGGCCGGGTGACCGGGCAGGTGGCGAGCGTCTTTCGCGTCACCGCCAACGGCCACACCGTGCAGGAAATCATGTTCCCCGGCACCGCCAACGAGATGGTGAACATGTATTACCGCGACGTCGACCACGTGCTCGTCACCCACTACTGCGCAGGCGGCAACCAGCCGACCATGCGCGTGGTGCCGACACCCGATCCCGACGTGCTGCAGCTCGAGTTCGACGACATCACCAACATGGTGACCATCGACGACGAGCACATGCACGAAGGCAGCATCCGCTGGCTCGGCGAGGACCGGTTGAAGACCGAGTGGCGTTCGTTCCGATCCGGACGCCTGTTCTCCACGGCAACATTCGAGATGGTGCGCCAGCAATGAGCCCCGCCGGCCGGGCCATCGCATGAGCCCCGATCCAGGCAGCCAGGCGGCCCTGCCTCACCCGCACAGTGCGCTCAACCTGCGGCGGCTGGTGTGGCTGCGCACCATCACCGTCCCGGGCGCCGCCATCGCGCTGCTGTTCGCCGGGCGCTTCTACAACCTGCCGATCCGCATCGCGCCGCTGCTCACCATCGTGTTCGTGCTGGCTCTGGTCAACTTCTGGACCTGGCGGCGGCTGCAGACGGCCGGTGCCATCCCGAACATCGAGTTCTTCACGCAGATGCTGGTCGACGTGATGGCGCTCACCGGCATCCTCTACTACAGCGGCGGCGCCACCAATCCGTTCGCCTACCTGTACCTGATCCCGCTCGCCATCAGCGCCACGGTGCTGCCGCGCCGCTACACCTGGCCGATGGCCGTGATCACCGCAGCGGCCTACTCTTTCCTGCTTGTCTACCGCGTACCGTTGCCGCCGTTCGAGCAGCCGGGTGCCGGCCCGGGCTTCCTCGTGCACATCGTCGGCATGTGGCTCGGCTTCGTGCTGAGCGCCGGCCTGATCTCGCAGTTCGTGCTGAGCATGGGCGAGACGCTGCGCGAGCAGGAGCGCAGCCTGGGCGAAGCGCGCGAACGGGCGTTGCGCGACGAACGCGTGGTGGCGGTAGCCACGCTCGCGGCTGGCGCCGCGCACGAACTGTCGACGCCACTCGCCACCATGACCCTCGTCGCCAGCGAACTCGCCGAGGAGTATCCACGCGAGCAGTATCCGCAGCTGCACGACAACCTGCAGATCCTGCGCAGCCAGATCCGCAAGTGCAAGGACTCGCTCTCGGTGATCTCGGCGGCGGCCGGCGCCGGCCGCGCCGACGCCGCCCGTCCGGTGCGCGTGGATGCCTTCATCCGCCATGCCGTCGCCGAAGTGCGACGGCTGCGGCCCGGTGCCGTCATCGAGACGAGCATCGCTCCCGGACGTCCGGTACCCGACATCATCGTCGAACGCACGCTCACGCAGGCGCTCCTGAACGTCCTGCACAACGCCGTCGACGCCTCGCCGCGCGACGTGCGCATCGACTGCAGCTGGGACGACGAGCGGGTGCGCATCGATGTGCTCGATCATGGTCCAGGCATCAGCCTGAAGTCACTCAAACCGGGCGAGCGGCCGGCTCGTTCCACCAAGGACTCCGGCCTCGGCCTCGGGCTGTTCCTGACACACACGGCGCTGAGTCATCACGGCGGCGACATCCGGTTCGGCGACGCGCCCGGAGGCGGGGCGTGCATCACGCTGGTACTGCCGCTGGCACACATGCAGGCGGGAGGCTGAAGCGACACATGGCAACTCAGGGAACGACGTTCCTGGTGGTCGACGACGACGACATCTTCTGTGGTGTCCTCACGCGCGCGCTGGAGCGGCGCGGCTGCGCCGTGACCGCGGCACGCTCCGTCGCCGAGGCGCGCCAGGCACTGGAGCGCCTGTCGCCCGACTATGCGGTGGTCGACCTGCGCATCGGCAGCGACTCCGGGCTCACGCTGGTGCGCGAGATCGCGCAGCGCTCGCCGCGCACGAGTACGGTGGTCCTCACCGGCTACGGCAGCATCGCCACGGCCGTGGAGGCCATCAAGCTCGGCGCCGTGCACTACCTCACCAAGCCGGTGGAGATCGACGAGATCCTCGCCGCGCTCAAGAAAGGTGCCCCGGCGGCGAGCGCCCCGGCACCGGCCCCCGCCGCCGAGCCAAGGCCGCTGTCCGTGCGCCGTGCCGAGTGTGAGCACATCCAGCGCGTGCTCTCCGACCACGCCGGCAACATCTCGGCGGCGGCCCGTGCGCTGGGCATCCACCGCCGCACCCTGCAGCGCAAGCTGCGCAAGCGTCCGGTACGCAGCTGAGGCGCTGCGCGAGGCAACGCCGGATGGTCAGCGGGTGCGGCCGCGCACGCGCGGCGTCCGGGCAGCGCGCGCTGTAGGACCCGCGCCCGGTGCGTCGGGCAGGCCGGTGTGCTGGGTGCGGAAGGGCGTGCTGCGCGGCGTGCGCCGCCCCTCGCCACGGGCACCGGTCCCGGCAGGCTGGTAGGCGGGCACGAGGTGATGGCGACCGTTGCCGATCAGATCGGCGCGCCCCATGCGGCGCAGCGCCTCGCGCAACGCCGGCCAGTTCTCCGGGTCGTGGTAGCGCAGGAAGGCCTTGTGCAGACGGCGCACCTTGAGGCCCTTCGGGATGCGCACGCGTTCGCTCGCACGCGTCACGCGGCGCAGCGGGTTCCTGCCCGAGTAGTACATCGCGGTCGCGGTGGACATGGGAGTCGGCAGGAAGGCCTGGACCTGGTCGGCACGGTAGCCGTTGGCCTTGAGCCAGAGCGCGAGCTCGAGCATGTCTTCGTCGCTGGTACCGGGGTGCGCGGCGATGAAGTACGGGATCAGGTATTGCTTCTTCCCCGCCTCCGCCGAGTAGCGGTCGAACAGCTCCCGGAAACGGTAGTAGCTGCCGATGCCGGGCTTCATCATCTTCGCGAGCGGCGCCTCGCTCACCGCCTCCGGCGCGATCTTCAGGTAGCCGCCCGTGTGGTGCCCGGCGAGTTCGCGCACGTACTCCGGTGATTCGATGGCCAGGTCGTAGCGCACGCCCGAGGCGATCAGGACCTTGCGGATTCCCGGCAGCTCGCGGGCCTTGCGATACAGCCGGATCAGCGCCGAGTGGTCCGTGCTCATGTTCGGGCAGATGCGCGGATACACGCAGGAGGGGCGCCGGCAGGCCGCCTCGATGCTGCGGCTGCGACAGGCGAGCCGGTACATGTTGGCCGTCGGGCCGCCGAGGTCGGAGACGATGCCGGTGAAGCCCGGGACAGTGTCCCGCAGCTGCTCGATCTCGCGCAGTACTGATTTCTCCGAGCGGCTCTGGATGATGCGCCCCTCGTGCTCGGTGATCGAGCAGAAGGTGCAGCCGCCGAAGCAGCCGCGCTGGATGGCGATGGAGAAGCGGATCATCTCGTAGGCGGGAATCTTCGCCTCGCCATAGGCCGGATGCGGCCGGCGCCGGAACGGCAGTTCGTAGATGGCGTCGAGCTCGCGCGTCGTGAGCGGGATCGGCGGCGGGTTGAGCCACACATCGACGTCGCCGTGACGCTGCACCAGGGCACGTGCGTTGCCGGGGTTGGACTCCAGGTGCAGCGTGCGCGAGGCATGGGCATAGAGCGTGGAGTCCTCGAGCACCTCGCGATACCCCGGGATGCGAATCACGCTGTGGGCGCGCTCGTCACCTGCGACCTCGCGCGCGGCCTGCACCACGCGGTGCGAAGTCGCGCCGGCTGCGTCGACAGCCGGCGCCAGCGGTACCACGGCAGGTTCCTCGTCGATGCGGGTCGAGTCGATCTCGATCCAGTCGGCGGGAACCTCGCGACGCCGCAGGGCGGTGCCACGGATGTCGGTCAGGTCCACGATGGACTCGCCCCGGTCGAGGCGGTGGGCGATCTCGGCGAGCTGGCGCTCGCCGTTGCCGAAGACCAGCAGGTCAGCCTTGGCGTCGAGCAGGATGGAGCGGCGCACCTTCTCCGACCAGTAGTCGAAGTGGGCGATACGGCGCAGGGAGGCCTCGATGCCGCCGATGACGATCGGCACATCACCATAAGCCTCGCGCACGCGCTGTGCGTAGACGATCACCGCGCGGTCGGGACGCTGGCCACCGATGCCGCCCGCGGTGTAGGCGTCGTCGCTGCGCAGGCGCCGGTCGGAGGTGTAGCGGTTGACCATCGAATCCATGTTCCCGGCGGTCACGCCGAAGAACAGGCGCGGGCGGCCGAGCGCGCGGAAGGCCGCCGCATCGTGCCAGTCCGGCTGCGCCAGGATGCCGACCCGCAACCCCTGGGCTTCCAGGAAGCGCCCGATGATGGCCATGCCGAAGCTCGGCAGGTCCACGTAGGCGTCGCCGGTCACCAGCACCACGTCACACTCGTCCCAGCCGAGCGCCTCCATTTCCGCCCGGCTCATCGGCAGGAACGGCGCCGTCGCGGCCGGTGCCGTCACCGGCCGCGGGTACGAAAAGACGTCGCGCGCAGCGTGCATGAGGACAGTTTAAACTGTCCTCATGCGGCTGTTGCTGGTGGAAGACGACATGATGATCGGCGAAGCCGTGCGGCTCGGGCTGCGCAAGCAGGCGCTGGCGGTCGACTGGGTGCAGGACGGGCTCGCCGCCCGCACCGCGCTCGGCACCGAGACCTTCGACCTGGTGCTGCTCGACCTCGGGTTGCCGAAACTCGACGGCCTGCAGGTGCTGAAGTGGCTGCGCGGCACCGGCAACCAGGTGCCGGTGCTGATCCTCACCGCGCGCGACTCGGTGAGCGACCGCATCCAGGGACTCGACGCAGGCGCCGACGACTACATCGTCAAGACGTTCGACCTGAACGAGCTGGCCGCCCGTGTGCGCGCTGTGCTGCGACGACGGTCCGGGCGCGCCGAGAACGTGGTCGAGCACCTCGGCGTCACGCTCGATCCGGCGAGTCACGAGGTGACACGCAACGGTGCGGCGGTGAATCTCTCGCACCGCGAGTTCTCCCTGCTCGAGGCCCTGCTCGAGCGGCCCGGCAAGGTGCTCTCCCGCGCCCAGCTCGAGGAGAGTCTCTACGGCTGGGGCGAGGAAGTGGAGAGCAACGCGGTGGAGGTGCACATCCACAACTTGCGCAAGAAGCTCGGCGCCGAGTACATCCAGAACGTGAGGGGCGTCGGCTACCGCGTGCGCGCCGCCTGATGAAGCAGACGATCCGCACCCGGCTGCTGCTGTGGCTGCTGTCCGCGGTGCTCGCCGCCGGGCTGTCGGGCGCCTACACGATCTACGGCACCGCGCTCGCCGGTGCGCACCAGGTCTTCGACGAACAACTCCAGCAGACGGCCCTGTCCCTGCGGGACCAGTCGTTCGAGTACGCGCTGCCGCCGCAGCTCCCGGCCACCGAGACGCGCAACAACGTCGTCGTACAGGTGTGGAACGCCACCGGGGTGCGGGTCTACTTCTCGGAGATCTACCGCGAGCTGCCGGGCCTGCAGCGGCCTGGATTCTCCAATGTCATGGTCAACAAGGTGGCGTGGCGGGTGCTGTCGCTGCCCAGCCGCGGCTACGTCATCCAGGTTGCCCAGCCGCTCGCCGTGCGCCAGCAGCGCGCGGTCGGACTCGCGCTCCAGACCCTGACGCCGCTGGCACTCATGCTGCCCGTGCTCGGCGCGGCGATCTGGCTCATCGTCGGCGCGCAGCTGCGGCCGCTCGACCGCATCGCCGAATCCGTGCGCCAGCGCCAGCCCGAGGCACTCGAGCCGCTGTCCGAGGCGGCGCTGCCCGAGGAGATCCGGCCGCTGGTCGTGGCACTGAACGACCTGCTCGCACGACTGCGCGCCGCGCTCGAGGCCCAGCAGGCGTTCGTCGCCGACGCCGCCCATGAGTTGCGAACGCCGCTCACGGCGCTGCGCCTGCAGGTGCAACTGGCCGAGCAGGCCGACGATGCCGGCGAGCGCACGGCGGCCCTGGCCCAGCTACGCGGCGGCATCGAGCGCGCCGCACGCATGGTGGAGCAGCTCCTCGACCTGGCGCGCCACGAGGCCGCGCCGGTGGTGAGCGAGCCGGTGCCGCTGCTCGCGCTGGCGCAGGACGTCGTCGCCGATCTCACCCCGCTCGCCGACGCGCGCCGGCAGGACTTCGGTCTCGCCGAGAGCACGCCCGTCACCGTGCAGGGCGATCCGCACGCCCTGCGCATGCTCCTGCGCAACCTCGCCGACAACGCCATCCGCTACACGCCCGAGGGCGGGCGCGTCGATGTCCTGGTCGGGGAGTCCAAGGGCATGCCCTGCCTCACGGTCAGCGACACCGGGCCGGGCATCCCGGCCGAGGATCGCGATCGTGTCTTCGGCCGCTTCTTCAGGCGCACCGGGAGCCTCGCACCGGGCACGGGCCTCGGCCTGGCGATCGTCCGGACGATTGTTAAAAACCACCGTGCAATCATCAGCTTGGACGAAAATCCAGGCGGGACTGGCTTGCGGGTGACGGTTCGCTTTCCGTCGGCGGCGGCCGGTTAAGGTCCCCTTAAGCGTCGGCGCCTAGAGTCCATACCACGGATTAGACGAGCGCGTGGTCCCGACCGGCCGAGGACATCGAAGCAGGTCGCGACCGCCACTCAGGCGGTCCTCCAGAGAAGGGTGATGAAACAGGCCGGCCCCCCCCGGCCTGTTTCCTTATTCTGGCAACGCAGCAGCGCCAGGCCGGGGTTGCCAAGGGCCCGGCGAAGTGGCGTATGCTGGCAACGGGAAGGGAATTGTTGCAGCAGTGGCGTGTACTGCACGCCCGGGGTCCGAATCGATATACCGGTGCCGCCGTGGTCAACGACTGTTGGCGCGGTAGCAATCCTCCCCACGGCGTGGCACTCCCCCGCCAGCGCCGTACCCCCAGACCCGCCCGCGGTTTCAGCCGTGGCGGCACCGGTCCCCTTGAGCAGACCCGCGCGGCGTAGGACACTGCCGGCGCAGGTTTCCCATGCCCGTACCCTTCCCCACCGCAGCGCCGGACTGCGGCGTGCCCACCTTGCACGCCCGCGGCCTGACCAAGATCTACCGCAGCGGCGAGGTGGAGGTGCAGGCGTTGCGCGGTGTGGATCTCGACCTCGCGCCCGGGGAAATGGTGGTGCTGCTCGGTCCCTCGGGCAGCGGCAAGTCGACGTTGCTCAACATCCTCGGCGGCCTCGACACGGCGAGCGCTGGCGAGGCATGGTTCCGCGGCAGTCCGCTCACCCGCCTCGACGATCGCGCACTGACACGATTCCGCCGTGATCACGTCGGTTTCGTGTTCCAGTTCTACAACCTGATCCCGAGCCTCACCGCGACCGAAAACGTCGCGCTGGTCACGGAAATCGCCGCACGCCCGATGTCGCCGGAGAGTGCCCTCGACCTGGTCGGGCTCGGCGAACGGCTGCACCATTTCCCGGCACAGCTCTCCGGCGGCGAGCAGCAGCGGGTCGCGATCGCGCGGGCCATCGCCAAGCGACCCGACATCCTGCTCTGCGACGAACCGACCGGCGCCCTCGACAGCCATACCGGCGTGCTGGTCCTCGAGGCCATCGAGCGCATCCACGCGGAACTGGGCACCACCACCGTGCTGATCACCCACAACGCGATCATCGCCGACATGGCCAACCGGGTGCTCGTCATGGGCGACGGCCGCATCACCGAGGAACGGCGCAACACCGAACGGCGCGCCGCCCGGGAACTGTCATGGTGAGGGCGCTGCGTCCACTGGATCGCAAGCTCGTGCGCGACCTCTGGCGCCTGCGCGCGCAGGTGCTCGCCATCGCACTCGTCATGGCCTCCGGTGTGGCGCTGCTGTGCATGTCGCTCACCTCGATCGAGGCGCTGAGCGAAACCGCCACCGCCTACTACGACCGCTACCGCTTCGCCCATGCGTTCGCACACGTGGAACGCGCCCCGGAGCATCTGGCCGATCGCATCCGGCTGCTGCCCGGGGTGCAGAGCGTGAGCACGCGCGTGGTGAGGAGCGCCGTGCTCGATGTCCCCGGCTTCGACGAGCCGGTGATCGGCCAGCTGGTGTCGCTGCCGGCTCGCGGCGAGCCCGCGCTGAACCGCCTGGCACTGCGCAGCGGGCGACTGCCGCGGCCGGAGGCGCCGCGCGAGGTCGTGCTGGCGGAGCCCTTCGCCGAAGCGCACGGACTGGCACCCGGCGACCGGCTGCGGGCCATCATGAACAGCCACTGGCAGGAGCTGACGGTCGTCGGCCTGGCGCTCTCGCCCGAGTACGTCTACACCATCGGGCCGGGTGCGCTCATGCCCGACGACCACCGCTACGGCGTTCTCTGGCTCGGCGAGGCGGCGATGCAGGCCGCCTGGGACCTCGACGGCGCCTTCAACGACGTCGCGGTGTCCATCCTGCACGGTGCCGATGTGCAGGCCATCATCGCCGGCATGGACGAACTGCTCGGCTCCTACGGCGGCATCGGCGCCTACGCGCGCGCCGACCAGATCTCCAACTGGTTCCTGATGAACGAGATCGAGCAGCTGAAGTCGCTGGCGAGCATCCTGCCGACGGTGTTCCTCGCCGTCGCGGCATTTCTGACCAACATGGTGCTGGCGCGCCTGATCGCCGTCGAGCGCAGCGAGATCGGGCTGCTGAAGGCCTTCGGCTACCGCGACCGCGACATCGCCTGGCACTACGTCAAGCTGGTGCTCGGCATCGGGCTGGTGGGCATCGGCCTCGGCTGGGCCATGGGCTACTGGCTGGGACTGGTGAACACGCGCATCTACGCCGACTTCTACCGTTTCCCCTTCCTGCTCTACGCACCCGGCCCGGTGCCGTTCCTGACGGCGGCGCTGGCGAGCCTCCTTGCCGCCCTGCTCGGCGCGCTCGGCACGGTTCGCAAGGTCACTGCCCTGCCGCCAGCCGAGGCCATGCGCCCGCCCGCCCCGCCGCTGTTCCGCCGCACCGCACTCGGCCGGTTCCGCGCCTTTCGCAGCCTCGACCAGCCCACGCGCGTGCTGCTGCGCCAGATCGGCCGCTGGCCGGTGCGCTCCTTCGTCACCAGCCTCGGCATCGGCATGGCGGTGGCAGTGGTGGTCAGCTCCATGATGTGGCTCGACGCCATCGACCGCATCGTCGACACGTATTTTCTCCAGGCCCAGGGCCAGGACGTCACCGTCGGCTTCACCGAGCCGCGCGGAGGCACGGTCACCGGCGAACTCGCACGCCTCGACGGCGTGGTCACGGCCGAGCCGATGCGCGTCGTGCCAGCCAAGATCCGCTTCGGCCCGCGCGAGGAACGCGAGAACCTCCAGGGCCTGCCTGCCGAGCAGGAGCTGCACCACGTGTTCGACGCAGCCGGCCGCTCGCTGCACCTGCCACCGGGCGGCCTCACGATCTCCACCATGCTCGCCCAGCTCCTCGGCGCCCGGATCGGCGACGTGCTCACCGTGCAGGTCCTGGAGGGCCGTCGCCCGGTGCTGGAGGTCCCCGTGGTGGGCACCTTCGAGACCTATATCGGCAGCCCCGCCTACATCGACATCCGTGCGCTCAACCGCCTGATGAAGGAGCAGGCGAGTGTTTCCGCCGTCCACCTGCGCCTCGATGCCAGCCGGCGCGCCGGGGTTTTCAGGGAACTCAAGGAAACCCCGAAGGTGAGCTTCATCACGCTCAAGGACGCCGCGGTGCGCACCTTTCACGACACCATGGCGCGCACGCTGCTCATCTACATCTCGTTCTTCGTCGCCTTCGCCTGCATCCTGGCCTTCGGCGTCACCTACAACGCCGCGCGCATCGCCCTCTCGGAGCGCGGGCGCGAACTCGCCACCCTGCGCGTCCTCGGCTTCACGCGGGCCGAGATCTCCTACATCCTGCTCGGCGAGATCGCGCTGCTCACCGTCGTGGCGCTGCCGCTCGGCTGCGCGCTCGGCTATGGCCTGGCGCGGCTGTTCGTCGGCGCCTTCACCACGGAACTCTTCCGCATACCGCTCGTGATCGAGGCCTCGACCTTTGGCCTGTCGATCGTCATCGGCGTGGTGGCGACTGCCCTGTCCGCCTTTCTGGTGCGAAGGCGCGTGGACCGGCTCGACCTCATCGCCGTGCTCAAGACCAGGGAGTGACCGATGCCGACGGCCCGCCAGCGCCGATTCTTCTTCTGGATGCCCATTGCGGGCGTCGTCCTGCTCGCGCTCGTATGGCTCTTCTGGCCGCGGGCGGTGCCGGTGGACTTCGCCGTGGCCGCACCGGGCCCGCTGGTCGTCTCCGTCAGCGACGAGGGCGAGACGCGTGTCCGCGACGTCTTCGTCGTCTCCGCCCCCGTTGCGGGGCTCATGCGCCGCATCGCGCTCGAGGCCGGTGACGCCGTGGTCGCCGGCGAGACCGTCACCGCCCGCATCGAGCCGGGTGATCCCTCGTTCCTCGACCGGCGCAGCGCGACCGAAGCGCGTGCCGCCGTGCAGGCGGCCGACGCCGCCGGGAAGCTCGCGGTCGCCTCGGTGCGCCGTGCCGAGGCCGAACGCGACTTCGCGCGCGCCGAGCTGACCCGTTACCGCGGTCTCGCCGAGCGCGATACGGTGTCGGCCAACGACCTCGATGCCGCCCAACGCCGGGCCCGCACGGCGGACGCCGCGCTTGCCGAAGCGCAAGCGGCGCTCGCAGTGCGCAGCTCCGAACTCGCCCAGGCGCGCGCCAGGCTCATGGCGCCCGGTGGCGCGCAACGCGGGCGAAGTGGCGACTGCAACTGCATCGAGGTGACCTCGCCGGTGAGCGGCCGCGTGCTGCGCGTACTCCAGGAGAGCGAAAGCGTGGTGGCCGCCGGGATGCCGCTGCTCGAAATCGGCGATCCGGCCCGCCTGGAAATCGTCACCGATCTGCTGTCGACCGATGCCGTGAAGGTGCGGCCCGGCCAGCGTGTCTTCATCGAGGCCTGGGGCGGGGGCCCACCCCTGGCCGGCCAGGTGCGTCGCGTCGAACCCTTCGGCTTTACCAAGGTGTCGGCACTCGGCATCGAGGAACAGCGGGTGAACGTCATCATCGACTTCACTGAAGCGCCCGCACGCTGGCAGCGCCTCGGGCACGGTTATCGCGTCGAGCCGCGCATCGTCCTCGCCTCGGCCGACCAGGCGCTGAAGGTGCCGCGTGCGGCGCTGTTCCGGGACGGTGACCGCTGGGCCGTGTTCGTCGGGGAGGCCGGCCGTGCCACCCTGCGCCACGTCGAACTCGGTCTCGAGAACGGCCTGGAGGCCGAGGTCCGCCAGGGCCTGAAGGCTGGCGACCGCGTCGTCCTGCAGCCGGGCGATCGCGTGAGCGACGGTGTGCGGGTAACGGCGCGGTAGGGACGCCTGGCCCCGGTAGGTCGATCAGTGCCGGTGCTCGTGGCTGCCGGCAGCGGTGGCAGTCAGCCGTTCGGTCCCGTCAACCGCCGCGCCGTGTCCTCCGGGCCGGCGCCACCTGCGCGACAGGCCAGCTTGCGGCGCCAGCCTGTCGCGAGTGCGGGGCAGGCAGCGAGCGCAGCGGCGGCGGCACGATCGTCGCGACGCTGGTGCATCACCTCGTTGGCGGTGGCGATGGTCCACGGCGGGTGCGGGCGCTCGACGAGTTCGACGTGGTCGCCAGCCTGCACCGCACCGGGAACGAGCACCCGCAGGTACCAGCCGGTGCGCCCGCTCTGCTGCACACGAAAGGCGAGGTCCTCCCGTTGCCAGCGCCGCGCGAGCTTCCAGCAGGGCTGGCGCGGTTGCGAAACCTGCAGCCGCGCCGTGCCAACCTGCCAGATGTCGCCGATGCACGCCCCCGGCTCGAGCAGCCCGGTGAGCGTGAAGTTCTCGCCGAAGGCACCCGGCAACAGTGGCCCGATGCCGAGTTCGGCCTCCCAGAACGGGTAGTGTTCGGCGCAGTAGACATTCACGGCCTTGTCCGGTCCGCCGTGATTCTCGAGATCCGCCTGGCCGTCGCCGGCCAGGTTCGCTGGACCCAGCTGCACGCTGCCGGTGACGGGTGTCTTGAACATGCCGGTGGTCCAGCGATCTTCGGCCGCGGTATCAATCGTGCGCGGCAGGCCGACATTGATGGAGCGAAGCACGACGGTCATGGTGCCTCAGGCCACCGCGTCGCGGTCGTGAGCGGCAACAGGATCAGCGCCACTGCGACCAGTCACGGCGATTCTCGGCGACGTGGAACAGCGCGGCGACGACGCGCCGGTCGAACTGCGTGCCCGCCGTACGCATGAGCTCATCGAGCGCAGCCGCAACGGACAGTCCCGGCCGGTAGGCGCGGCCGCCGACCAGTGCCACGAAGGCGTTGGCAACCGCCAGCACCTGGCCGGCGAGCGTCAACTGCTCGGCCGGCAGGCCGTGCGGGTATCCGTGCCCGTCCGGCCGCTCCTGCTTCTGGGCGATGATGTCGAGCACGGGACCGTCGAACTGCAAACCCCTCAGCAGTTCCAGACCGAATTCCACGTGCTTGTGCAGCAGCGCCTGTTCAGCGGCACTGAGCGGTTCACGCTTGGTGAGAATCTCCACCGGGATCATGATCTTGCCGATGTTGGCCAGGCTCGCGGCCAGATCGAGCGTGCTGCGCTCCTGGTCGCTGAAACCGAGTTCGCGGGCCAGCGCGTCGGCAACTTCGGTCATGCGCCGGGCGTGGTTCGCCGAGTGCGGATCGTGGCGGTCGACCGCGCTCACCAGCGTCAGCACCAGACGCCTCAGCAGGTCCATGTGCCGCTTCTGCGCCTGGCGCAGCACCGTAACGTCGCTCATCACGATCAGCACCAGGTCGGACTCGGCACCGATGCGTGCCACGGGAATGAAGCTGGCGTGAAACTCGCGCGGACCCGCCGGCGTCTCCCAGGCCAGCAGCTTGTGCACCGCTGCCGCCTGCTCACGGGCGCGCCCGATGCCTTCCTGGACCGCCGCCCACATCGGTGCCGGCAGGACGGCAGCCAACGAGCTGTCGACGACTTCGGCGATGCTGCGCCCGGCGGCGCTCGCCGCTGCCTGGTTCGTGAAGAGCACGCGCCCGTCGGACGTGGCGAGCACGGTCAGCACGTCGAGGTTGTCGGTGATGGTGTGCAGGAGGTCGGTCTGGCGTTGCAGCCGCGCCGCCTTGTCGGCCGACTCCCCGGCCTCGTGCCGCGCGCGCACCCCGCTGCCATGGCGCCAGGCGGCCACCGCCACGGCCACGATGGCTACGAGCAGCAGCGACAGCGCCAGCAGGAGGAAGCGCCGGCGTTCGTCGGCGAGGCTCAGCGCCTGCCCGGCGTCGACCTGCTGGGCGAGCACCCAGTCCTGGCCGCGCACGCTGCGGCTCACCTGCAGCACCTCATCGCCATGGTAGTTGCTGCCGGTGAAGAACCGGCCAGGCGTCGTCGTGGCGGCCACTTCGGCGAGCTCGCCGCGATCGGCAGGCAGCGTGCGCCGCAGGGCGGGCGAACCATCCGCGAGCGGCGAGGCCAGCACGACCACGTCGCCACGTCGCACCAGCAGCAGCGCTTCGGCAGCCTCGGCGAATGCTGCGCCGCGTTCCAGCAAGGGAAAGAGCTCGTCTCCGGCGCCGCGCACGCCGAGCAGCACGCCGAGCGGTGCATCGCTGCCGCCGGGGCTTGCGCCCGGCACCGTCCCGACCGCGACGGCCGTGACGACCACCGGCCGCTCGTCGGCGTCGGCCACGAGGTGCACGGTATGCGCCCGCGGATCGGCGAGCGCGGTGCGTGCCACCTCCAGACAGGCGTCGCAGTCGGGGAAGCCCGGCGTCTGCACCACGCGCTGCAGGCGGGCATCGAGCAGCGCCAGGCCCGCGCTGCGCCGTTGCGGGAGGTTCGCCGGGATGCGGGCCGAATCGGCCGCGACGTAGCCGTAACGGTCGGCCGCACCGAGCAGCAGGTTGCGCAGGTAGCCGAGCGCGCCGGGTTCGACGCTGTCGCCCGGCGCCGCAGCCGCCTGCGCGAGCTGCCACAGGTAGAAGCGCAGCGAGGCATTGGCTGCGAGTTCCTCGAGATCGCGCCGGTAGCCGGCCGCGAGCCGGGCCACGGCATCGGCACGCGCATCGGCGACGAGCCCCAGGCGCGACTCCCATTGCAGCAGGTCACGCTCGCGCTCGCCCTCGATATAGGCGTTGATGAGCCCGACACCGGCAGCGACGAGCAGCAGCAACGCCGCCATTGCAGCCACGATGGAGTAGCGCGTTGCCGGTTTCACGTGCCTGGACCCGGCGCCGAAGGCGTGTGGATCCACCAGCCCTGCTGGTTGATCGAGTACACCGGTGCGTAGTGCACCACCTGCCGGTGCGGGATGACTTCGCGCACCTGGTTGTCGAGCACGAGAATTTCGGGGCCGCGGCCGACCGCGAGCACCGCGTGTGGCGCACGCAGGTTGGTGTCCTGGACGATCACGATGCGCAGGTCACCGCCCGGGAAGCCGAGCCAGCGCAGCGAGAAATACTTGGCGATGGCATAATCCTCGCAATCCCCGCCGTTGCCGAGGAACTCGCGGGGTATGGCCCAGTAGTCCTCGACCCGGTAATTCTCGAAGTCGAGTACGTAGTCCATCTCGTTGGCGTAGCGGTTGACCTCACGCAGCTGCTCGGCGACCGGCCGGCCGCGCAGCCCGCCGAGGAACGTGAGCCAGCGGCTCATGTGACAGCGGTTGAGGCGGGGCTCGCTGCAGTCGCCGTCGCGCAGGTCATCGCGCAGGTGTCGCTCGAGCGCCTGCAGCCACTGCGGGAAGGTATCAAGGGCCGCCTGGCCCTGCTGGCGGTAGCCGAACAGGTCGTCAGCGAAGGCGCAGGCCGTCCCCGGCACGAGCCAGAGCGCTGCACACAGCAGGGCGAGGGTCCGGGCCGCCGCCCGGCATAACTGCGACATGGTCGGTTGAGCCACCGAAGATCGGCCCGTAGTATCGCGTAGACTTCGTCCGCTCCACAACATAATCACATGAACAAGAAAAACGGACACTGCCGCAACCTGCTCCCCTGTCTCCTGCTCGCCGCCGCTGGCACGGCCGCGGCAGCCGACGACGTGCAGGGCCGGTTCGATTCGGCCCTGCAAGCCATCGAGCAGGATCGCCTGCGCACGGCACGCGAAACGCTCCAGGAGCTGCTCACCGCCAACCCGAGCCTGCACCGCGCGCGGCTCGAGCTCGCCCGGGTGTACTACCTCTCGGAGGACTTCGCCGGCGCGCGCCGCGAGGCGCAGCGCGTGCTCGACGATCCGGAAACACCGCCAGCCGTGCGCACCACGGTGCTGGCCTTCCTGGCCCAGATCGACGCCGACGAGCGGCGCGCCAGCGAGCGCCACAGCTGGACACCCTCTCTCTATGCCGGGCTGATGTACGACTCCAACGTCAACATCGGCCCGAGCCGCGACGTCATCGACATCGGCGGCCTGCCGTTTGCGATCGCTCCGGACTCGCGCGAACAGGAGGACTTCGCCTGGGTGATCAACCCGGCCGTCTCGCACGTCTACAACCCGGGCCGGCATTTCCAGGCCGGTGAACACACCGGCACCTTCATCTGGCAGACGGATGCCAGCGCCTATTACCGCGGCTACTTAGACGAGAACGACTTCAACTTCGGGGTACTGACGCTGCGTACCGGACCCGCCTGGATCGTTCCGCGGCACTGGCGCGCCTGGCTTGGCCTGCAGGCCGACCAGATCTGGCTCGGCGGCGACAGCCTTGCGCTCTTCACCTCGCTCAACCCCGGCGTGACCTGGGAGGCCGGTGCACAGACCGAGATCACGCTGGAAGGTGCGCTCACCGACCGTCACTACTGGGAGGATGCCGACGAGGGCCGCGACGGCCAGGAGGCACTGGGCCGCGTCACGGTGACCCGCTACTTCAACAACCGGCAGCTCGCCGTGCAGGCCGGCGCCGGCTACGCGCGCTTCGATGCCGATGAGGACCGCTTCGGCTACGACGCCCCGGAGTTGTTCGCCGGCGTCATCGCCGAGGCCTGGACGAACGGCATGGTGTTCGCACGCATCGGCTACCGCAACTTCGACTTCGACGGCGTGGAACCCTTGTTCGGCATCGGGCGAGACGACGACGAGCTGCGCTACACCCTCGGTTTCCAGCACGACCTGCGCGAGGGTGTGCTCGCCGGCTGGGCTGTGCAGGGCAACTGGATCTACACGGACAACGATTCCAACGTCGTGCTCTACGAGTACGACCGCCACGTAGTCAACCTCGGCCTCGCACGCAGCTTCTGAAGCCCATGCTGCCTGCGGCGCGCCGCACCGCGCCGCGCGCACATGCTGGCGAACCGGTTAACATATCGACCGACGAATGTCGCATTTGCTGCGTGCAGGGCGTGAGAATGCCGGCGGTTTCCAGTAAAAAGAGAGCAGCAGGCGACCCCTGACGACAAGAGCGGCAGTCCCACGCTGGACCAGTCGCCGGAGAACAAGAACGATGTACCTGGCAAGGCTATTGCTCATTCCGCTGCTCGTTGCGTGGTCGCTCGGCGCCACGGCTGCCGACCTCCCGCTCGACGATCAGGACTGCGCGAAGATCCTCGAGCGCTGGGCCGAGAATCCGGGCGCCGTGCCGAGCCATCTCGTCGAACGCTGCAAGGAACAGCTTGCCGCCGCCCCCGCGCCGGTGGCCGCGCTCGCTGCCGAGCCAGCCGTCGCCGATCCCTGCACCGGTCCCGGTGCCGCCGGGTCGGTGCTCTGCTGGGGCCCCTGGGCGACACTCGCACCGGCTGCAGCCGGCGAGCCGGCGAAGCTCGATTTCCCGGAAAGTGATTTCGACTGCGAGGCCGGCAGCGACATTGCCGACCAGTGCGTGGCCAGGATCGTGCCGATCGGACCGGCGCCGCCGGTGGAGGGCTGTGCGCCCGGCACTCCCTGCGGTTTCGCCACGCTGGTGGCCGGCCTGACGAGCAACGGCGACGTGGAGGCGACCAGCTTCGAACGCTTCGACCTCGCCGGCGACGGCTCGGCATTCGTCGTGGATCCCGGTGGTCCCGACGAGATCGAATCGGTCGGCATGGGCGTGATCGTCACGCCACGTGGCGACGGCTACGAGAACATGCGCTCACGCGGACGCGTCGGTGACCACGAATCGCGGCTGATCGCCCGCATCGTGCGCGACGGCGAATCCGGCGACATCGAGCTGGCCGCCGACATCTGGACCGACGGCAACCGCACGAACAGCGCGCTCGACCGCTCGGGCTATTTCGCCTGGGGCATTGCCACCAGCCAGTCGGGCCTGAACCTGCTCTCCGGCAATGGCCTGAGCGTCGCCTTCACCGGACCGATGTCGGTGAACAATGCCACCCAGGCCAGCCTCACCGTGAATTTCGGCAGCCAGGCAGGCTGGAGCGGCACCTGGACCAACCCGGCCTGGTCGTTCGGCGCCGGCGGTTCGGTCAACGGCGTGAACCTCCTGTCCAGCCCGTCGCAGTTCACCGGCAACGTGCAGTCGGGCAGCGTCGTGCAGGGTGCGCTCCTCGGCGAGCCCGGCCGCATGGGCATCGCCCACCTCATCGACGTGAACCTCGCCGGTGTCGGGCACATCAAGGATGTCGGCCTGCTGCGCGAGGTGACCGGTGGCCCGACCGGTGGAACAACCGGCAGCATGGGGCCGCCGTAGCAGGCCCGTCAGTATTCAACAGGAGTCCGGTACGCACCGGAGTGATCTCGAGGAATCCCCCATGAACCGCCACGCCAACCTGTCCCTCGTCGCCGCGATCATCGTCGCGACGAGCCTGCCGGCGCAGGCCGCCAGCATCGCGCTGCAGCCTTCGGCATCGACCGTGCTGCAGGGCCAGGCCTTCACGCTCGACCTGCTGATCAGCGCTGCCGACGCGCCCGGCAAGCACCCTGGCGGCCTGTACGGTGGCGAAGTGGCCATCCGCTTCGACCCTGCGCTGGTGAGCTTCCAGGGACTCGCGCTCCAGGGCGGCGTGAGCCTCTACCTGCCGCTCGCGAGCCAGAACAACGGGGGCCAACAGACCCTCAGCTTCGGCTTCGACAATGCCCCGGAGAACGGCCCCGTAGCCACCTTGACCTTCACGGCCGTCGGCAGCGTGGGCTCGACCGCCGCCTTCGACCTCGAGGACAACGACGACTTCTCGGGCAGCTTCGCCGCCTATCTCGATACTTACCAGCGCTTCGACCCGGCGTTCCTCGACACATCGGTGCAGATCGCAGCCGTGCCGTTGCCGGGTGCCGCCTGGCTGCTCGCGACTGGCCTGGCCGCGGTCGGTGCCGCCCGGCGCCATCGGCCACGGACCCAGCGCGACGCCTGATGCCACGCGCGGCCGGCTGGCTGGCCGCCGCGGCGCTGCTCGTTCCGGTCGCGCTGCCCGCGGCCCCGCCCCATCCAGCGCCCGAGCTGCCAGCATGGATTGCCGGGCTGCTCGACGGCAGCCGGCCGGCGATCGACCCCGCCATCGCCGATCCCGACTGGCACATTCCGCCGGCCACCACGGCACATTCGGCGCTCGCCGCCGGCCGACCCGACGCGCAGCGCCTGCTCGAGGCGTTGCGCCGCCACGTTGCCACGGCGGCCGCCGGCGGCTGGCCGGCACTGCCCGACAGCGGGATCCTCGCCGCCGGCACCCGCGACCCGGCAGTCGCCGTGCTGCGCCAGAGGCTG
Source organism: Gammaproteobacteria bacterium (assembly GCA_020851975.1). Taxonomy (GTDB): domain Bacteria; phylum Pseudomonadota; class Gammaproteobacteria; order Steroidobacterales; genus QUBU01. The sequence continues at coordinate 22,906 of JADZBS010000087.1, forward strand.
CGCGCGAGCGGCGACTACACCGGTGGCATGCTCGCCGATCCCTGGTACTTCGAACCTGCGCTGACGGCTGCGCTGCGCCAGGCACAGTTGCGCCACGGACTGCCGGCCACCGGTCGACTCGATGAAACAACCCGCACGGCATTGAACGTGCCGCTCGCCGAGCGCATCGGCCAGCTTGCCGCCACCGTGGAACGCTGGCGCTGGCTGCCGGCGGATCCCGGCACCGACTACGCCTGGATCGACATCGGCCGCGGCCTGCTCGATGTCGTCGCCGGCAGCGAGCACGTGCTCACCATGCGCGTCATCGTCGGCCATCCACTGCGGGCGACACCGAGCCTGCACGGTGAGATCGACCAGGTCGTGTTCAACCCGGCCTGGTCAGTGCCGCGCACCATCGCCGTCGAAGACCTGCTGCCGCGCCAGCAGGCGGACCCGACGTTCCTGTCGAGCCGCGGCATTCGCGTGTTCCGCGCTGACGGCGGCGGGCCGGCACTGGACCCCGCGCGCATCGACTGGCATGCCCTCGATGCGCGCCGCTTCCCCTACCGCCTGCGCCAGGATCCAGGCCCGGGCAACAGCCTCGGGCGCGTGCGCATCGGCTGGCGCAATCCCTTCGACATCTACCTGCACGACACGCCCGTCAGGGGCCTGTTCGCCCTCGACCGGCGCACGCTCAGCTCCGGCTGCGTGCGGCTCGAGGATGCCACCGGGTTCGCCACCTGGCTGCTCGGCCGTGACCGGCCCTGGACCGCTGCCGCCACGGCCGCGAGCATCGACACCGGCCGCACGCAGGTGCTCGGGCTGCGTCACCGGCTGCCCGTCTGGGTCGTCTATCTCACCACCTGGGTCGATGCCCATGGCCGTACCCATTTCGGCCGCGATCTCTACGGCCGCGACCAGCGCCTGCGCGCGGCGCTGGCGGGAGCGGCACCGAGTGTCGCCGCCAGGCAGGCGCTGCGCCCGCCGGCACCTTCGACTATAGTCGACAGCCGATGGCGGCCGGCCGCCGCAGCGGCGGCCGGATCACCGCAGGAGTCCCGCCCATGACGGTCCGGCCCCTGACGATCGGGGCGCTTGCCCGGCGTCTCAACGTATCAACCTCCCTGCTGCGCTTCTACGAGCGCGAGGGACTGCTCAAGCCCGAACGGCGCACGGCCTCCGGCTACCGGCTGTACCCGCCGGGGGCCGAGAAGACGCTGCTCTTCATCCGCCGGGCACAGCGGCTCGGCTTCTCGCTTGCCGACATCCGCCTGCTGCTCGGCGACGGCAAGCGCGGCGGCGACGAACTCATGGGCATCGCCGAGCAGCGCTTCCTCGACATCGAGCGGCGCCTCACCGAGATGCTCGTCCTGCGCCACGAGCTGGAGTTCTTCCTCGAGGATCTCACCGCACGCGTCGGGCGCGCCGCTGGCCGCCCGGCCGGGCGCCTGTACCGCGAACTGCTCGACCAGGCCTGCAGCCACGACCCGCGCCGGCGCTCGGCATCCTCGCTGACGCGGCTCACGCGCCGGCTCGGTTGCGCGCTGGCCAGCGCCGAACGCGAAAAGATATTCGCGGCGCTGCGCGGCCGGCATATCCACATCTGGCGCGACGAGGACGGCTATTCCATCCTGGTCGCGGGTCGCGAACCGGCCATCGAGCAGGCACTGCGGGCGCTCGCCGCCAGCGAGGCCGACTGCCACGTCCACGTCGAGCCGAGCGTGTCCGCCGCCGACGATGGCTACCTCTTCCAGGCCCGCGGCGACAATGCGTTCCTCTTCGCCCAGCTGTTCCTGGCGCTGGAGGCCGCCGAGACCTGACCCCCGCACCGAGCACGGGGGCCCGCGCCCGTGCTAGGCTGCACGCGCCGCCCGGCAGACAGGAGACCGCATGGCCAAGGCAACGCGTCCGCGTGCAACCGGCATCGCCCGGCTGTTCATCCGCAAGTCCGTCGCGCAGATGCACAGTGAGCACGCCCAGGGTGAACTGAAGCGCAGCCTCAGCGCCTTCAATCTCGTCTCGCTCGGCATCGGCTGCATCATCGGCACCGGCATCTTCGTCCTCACGGGACGGGCGGCGGCCATGTTCGCCGGGCCCGGGATCATGATCTCCTTCGTCATCACCGGCGTGCTCTGCGCCTTCGTCGCGTTGTGCTATGCAGAGCTGGCCTCGGTCCTGCCGGTATCCGGCTCCGCCTACTCCTATTCATACGCGTCCATGGGCGAACTGGCCGCCTGGGTGATGGGCCTGTTGCTCGTCCTGGAGTACGGGCTTGCCGCCTCCACGGTGGCCGTCGGCTGGTCCGGCTATGTCACGAGCCTGCTGAAGGACATCGGCATCCACCTGCCCGCCGCACTGACCGCGGCACCAGGCGTCGAGATCCGGGAGGGCGGCACGGTGGTGGCCGAGGGTGTCGCCAACCTGCCGGCCATGCTCGCCATCCTCGCGGTCACCGCATTGCTGGTGATCGGCATCTCGGAGTCGGCGACCGTCAACAACATCGTCGTCGCGATCAAGGTCTCGGTGGTGGTGGCGTTCATCGCCATTGGCGCCGTCTTCGTCGACCCGGGTAACTGGACGCCGCTCGTGCCGGCCGAGGTTCCACCACCGCCACCCGGCACGCCGCGCGGGTTCTGGGCGGACATCTGGCGCGCGCTGGTGGACGTGATGACGGCGCAGAACACCTCGCGCTACGGCATCGGCGGCCTGATCAGCGGGGCGGCGACGATATTCTTCGCCTACATCGGCTTCGAGGCGGTGTCGACGGCCGGCGCCGAATCGAAGAACCCGGCGCGCGACATGCCGATCGGCATCATCGGCTCGCTGCTCATCTGCACCATCCTCTACATCCTGACCTCGGCGGTGCTGGTCGGCATCGTGCCCTATACGGACCTGAATGATCCGGCGCCGATCGCCAAGGCGGTCAACCAGATCGGCCTGCCGTGGTTTGCGGTGCTGGTGAAGGTCGGCGCCATCGCGGGACTCTCCTCGGTGATGCTGGTGCTGCTCTACGGGCAGACGCGCATCTTCTACACCATGGCCCGCGATGGCCTGCTGCCCGGACCGCTGGCCATCGTTCACCCGCGCCTGCGCACACCGTGGATCAACACGCTGATCGTCGGCGGCTTCGCTGCGGGCGCTGCCGGCCTCATGTCGCTCGACGCGCTCGCCGACCTGACGAACGTTGGCTCGCTCGCGGCGTTTGCCATCGTCTGCATCACCGTCATTTACATGCGGATCGCCGCACCCGATCTGAAACGCCCGTTCCGCACACCGTTGTTTCCTGTCACCCCGATCCTCGGCGCGGCGATGTGCCTGTTCCTGCTCATGGCGCTCATGGTGCGCCCGGCGACGCGCAACTTCTTCATCGTCTACCTCGTGGGCGGCATCGTCGTCTACTTTGCCTACGGGATGCGGCACTCGAAGCTCGGCAAAGGCGAGATCGTCATCGGCGCGGAGCCCACACCGGACCTGCCGCGACGGCTGGACCCCTGACAGCGCACCCGGGCACGCCAGCGTCCCGTAACCGCTTGACTTTCGCGATTCTCGGGCTCATAGCTGCCCTCAGCTCGAGCGGTCCACGCCGGGCGGCTCGGGCACCTGTACCAAGAACGCAACGAACGTCGGGGAGGTTACAGCCATGAGCAAGCAAGCTTCTGTCAGCACCCCTCTGGCCCTGCTACTCGGCCTGGGGTTGATGGCCGCACCGGCACAGGCCGAATTCTTCGTCGGCGGCACGATCGGCGAGAGTGACATCGGCTCCTACGAGTTCGACGGTGCCGACGTCCTCGAAAACGACGACAGCGACGCGGCCTACCACGTTTTCGTCGGCTGGCGGCCACTCACCTGGCTTGCCGTCACCGCCGGCTACGCGGACCTGGGTGAGCTCAGTGCCGCCGGTGATGGCGGTGGGTACGGTGAAGCGTTCACCGACCAGATCGAAGCCACGGCCTGGGACCTGTCGTTGATCGGCATCCTGCCGTTCGAGCAGGTGTTCGGCGAAGGTGGCCTTTTGTCGCGATTCTCCGCCTTCGCGCAGCTCGGTGCCGCCAGGTGGGACCAGGACATCTCCTACATGGGCGAATTTTCCGGTCCGTGGTCCGGCGGTGACGACAGCACGAACTTCATCTACGGGCTCGGCATCGCCTTCGCCATCACCGAGCGCATCGGCGTGCACGCACGCTATGTCGACTACGGCGACATCGGTGACGAGGATTCCGACGAGAGCGGGCACGAGCAGGATTGGAGCATGCTGGGCCTTGGCCTCACCATGAGCTTCGGAAGCGCGCCTCCGCCTCCCTGAGCATCCCCTCGAAGCCCTGAGGACTTCCGGTCGCCGGGCAAAGCCGTCCGGCGACCGGTTCCCGCTTCGAGGCTTCGGTTGTCCGCCGGACTGGCCCGGATCTCCCGGACCTAGGTGAGCTTCGCGTCGACTTCGTCCTGCTGGATCTCGAACATGCGGGCGTACCAGCCGCCCTGGCGCATCAGCGACTCGTGCGTGCCGCGCTCGGCGATGCGACCGTCGATCATCACCAGGATCTCGTCGCTGTCGACGATCGTCGACAGCCGGTGCGCGATCGTCAGGGTCGTGCGCCCGCGGCACAGCCGGTGCAGGGCATCGAGGACGCCGCGCTCGGTCTCGACGTCGAGGCTCGAGGTAGCCTCGTCGAGGAGCACGACCGGTGCGTTCTTGAGCGCGGCGCGTGCGATCGCCACGCGCTGGCGTTGGCCGCCGGAGAGCTTCGAGCCGCGTTCGCCGGCCGGTGACTCGTAGCCCTGCGGCAGGCTGATGATCCAGTCGTGCAGACCGGCCTGGCGGGCGGCCTGCTCGATCTCGGCCTGCGTGGCCTCGTAGCGGCCGAGGCGGATGTTCTCGGCGATGGTCTCGTTGAAGATGAAGCTGCGCTGGGACACCACGGCGAACTGCCGCTGCAGGTCTGCCAGCGGGAATGCCGCGATCGGCCGGGAGCCGAGGAGGATCTCGCCGCGCTGCGGATCCCACTGGCGCAGCAGCAGGTTGACCAGGGTGGACTTGCCGGTGCCGCTCGGGCCGACGAGGGCCACGCGCCGGCCCGGGGCGATGTCGAGCGAGAAGTCGTCGAGCACCTTGCGCTGGCGACTCCAGCTCGCATCGTCGGCATCGTACTCGAAGCTGACATGGCGAAAATGCAGCGACGGCTCCACGCTGGCCGGAGCGGCCGCGCCCGGTGCCTCGCTCACAGCAGGCGGCTGGTCCATCATGCCGAACAGGCGGCGTGCGGCGATCATGGAGACGCGGAAGTCCGTGTAGTTGTTCGCCGGCCCCTGCGAGGTGTAGAAACCGACTATCGACACCGCGATCACCGCCGGCAGGTCGCTGAGGGCGCTGATGCGCCCGTCGAGGGCCAGTTCGATGCCCCACCAGGCCGCCGCCAGAATGCCGACCGTGACGAAGATCTCCGAGAGTGCCCGTTGCGTGGCGTCGGCGCCGTAGAGCTTGTCCTGCCCCGCCTGCATGGAAGCGCCCATGTCCCAGAGTTCGCGGGCGCGGCGCTGCTCGTAGCCGAAGGCCACGGTGTCGCGCACGCCCTGGATGCTGTCGGCAACGAAGGCGTTGACGAGGCCGAGCTGCTCCCGGTAGCGCACGCCGTCGCCGCCGAGCCGCGCCACCAGCCAGGGCAGCACGAACACGCAGGCCACGTAGAAGGGCAGCAGGACCCAGACCAGCGAGGGCTCCACGGTCCAGCACCAGCTGAGCAGGATTGCCGGCACCGCGATGCCGGCCACCGCTGGTGCGATGGTGTGGGCATAGAACGGTTCCACGCGCTCGCAATCGGTCATCACGCGGCTCACGGCATCGCCCGACTGCAGCTTGGCAGTGCGCGCCGGCGCGAGCGGCAGCATGGCGTAGTAGAACTTGTCGCGCAGCTCGGCGAGGATGCGAAACGCCACATAGTGGCCGGTGTAGTTCTCGAGATAGGACGCCAGCCCGACCAGCGTGCCGACGAGGGCAATCCACTTCACCTGCCCCCGGATCACGTCCCAGGCCACCACGCCAGGCTCGGCCGCCTCGACGTAGAGGCCGACGCTCGCCGCCGCGATGCCGAGCAACGCCGCCTGGCAGCTGATCTTCACCACCCGCGCGGTGAGCGAGACGATCATCGTGCCGTTGAACGGGCGCATGTAGCGCAGCAGCCGGCGCATGACCTGCCAGTTCGTCATCTGCGCGGATGCGCCGACCGTGGCTTCGATGGTATTCATGCCTGTGGCTCCCTCAGGTCGAACCGGCGGCCGCGGCCGGCCGGCTCTCCATCTGACGTTTGGTCTGGATCATGCTGGCGTAGATACCGCCGCGTACCAGCAACTCCTCTCGGGTGCCGCTCTCGGCGAGACGCCCGCCGTCCATGACGATGATGCGATCGGCCTGCTCGATCGTGCTCAGGCGATGGGCGATGAGCAGCACGGTCTTGTCCTTCGTGAGCCGGGCCAGTGCGCGATTGAGCAGGGTCTCGGTCTCGACGTCGATCTGCGAGGTCGGCTCGTCGAGGATCACGATGGGTGCGTTCTTGAGGAGCGCGCGGGCGATGGCGAGCCGCTGGGCCTGGCCACCGGAGAGCGCCATGCCCTGGTCGCCTACCTTGGTGGCGAAGCCGTCCGGCGTCGAACGGATGAACTCGTAGAGCTCGGCTGCATTGGTCGCGGCGATGAGCTCCTCCTCGGTGGCGTCGGGCTTGGCCATGCGCAGGTTGTCGGCGATCGTGCCGAAGAACAGGAACGGATCCTGCGGCACCAGCGCGATCTGGCGGCGGATCCACTCGAGCGACAGTTCCTTCTCCGGCACGCCGTCGAACAGGATCTCGCCCGCCTGCGGCTCGAGGGTGCGCAACAGCAGGTTCGTCACGGTGGTCTTGCCAGAGCCGCTGCGGCCGATGAGCGCCACCGTCTCGTTGGGCTCGAGGACGATGTCGAGGTGCTCGATCGCCGGCCGATCGGCGCCGGGGTAGGTGAAGCTCACGTCACGCAACTCGACGCGTACGGCGCGGCCGTCGGTGGCACCCGGGTGCTCGTTCGGCGAACTGCTCACCGGTGCCTTCTCGTCGAGGAAAGCGCGCACATTGGCCGCCACCTCGCGTCCCATCGCACCGGCGAAGAAGAATTCGCCGATCAGGAGCAGCGTACGGCTGAACTCCAGGCTGAGCAGCACCACCGCGACCACCTCGCCGGGCGTCAGGAACCCGCCGGTGTAGCGGTACAGCGAAACCCCGAGCGCCACGGCCGTCGAGAACAACGCGAAGCCGAGTTCGAGGAACACGAACTGGCTCTGCGCGACGAGCAGCAGCTTCATCGTGGTGCGCCGCTGGACCTCGTTGCCCGCCTCCATCTCACGGCCACGCCGCTCGGCGTGGTTGAACATCTTCAGCGTCGCCATGCCCTGGATGGAGTCGAGGTATTGCGCGCTGTTGCGGTCCTTGACCTCGGCGTTCTGGGCGCTGATGCGCCGGAAGCCGCGCGCCGAGGAGCCGACGAACAGCGGCGTCAGCGGTACGCCGGCCAGCATCCACAGGCCGACCACCCAGTCGATCCAGAAGATGGCGGCGCACAGGAAGATGGGGATGGCGATCGCCACCCAGATCTGCACGAAGTAGACGCTGAAGTAGTAGTCGAGGTACTCGACGCCATCGGTCGCCGTGTTGGCGATCTCGCCCGTGCGTCGCTTGCCGAGGATGCCGGGGCCAAGCTTCACGACCTGCTGGTAGATGCGGTCGCGCACGTTGATCTTGGCCTCGGCCGAGGCGCGGAACTGGCCGGTGCGGAATACCCAGGCGAGAGTGGCCTTGGCGAGCACCAGCACCGCCATGATCCAGAACCACTGTCGCAGCAGGTTGCTTCCCGCGATGGCCGCGTCGACAGCGAGGCCGAGCACCCAGTACAACAGGATCGTGGCAGGAATGGTCGCGAGCCCCGCGACGAGGCCTACCCGGACCCATTTCATGGTCGTCGGCGTGACCAGCCTGTCGTCGACACCCAGCATGGCGTTGCTCCCCGGGGCCGGAAGGGCCGGCCGTGACTGGGCACCATAAACCCTGAAGCCGGGTTCAAGGTCAAGCGGTGGTCCCGTATTGACCTTCAACCTGACTTCAAGGTGGACGATACCGCGTGGCTGGCCATCCCAGGCCGGCGAACGACGGGTCGAACGGCGATGAACCAGGCAGTGGCTACCGGCAATCCGCTCCGCGTGAAGATCCAGGGCATGGACTGTGGAAGCTGTGCCCTCACGATCGAGAGCAGCATCCGCAAGCTGCCCGGCGTGAAAGCCGTCTCCGTGAGCTTCACCACGGAGACCATGGAGGTCACCGGTGACGCCACGCTGCAGCAGGTGGAGGGCCGGCTGCGCGAACTCGGCTACCGTGTCGCCTCCGACGAGAGGCCCGCGCAGGCTGCGCTGCCGCAACTGCATGGCCTCGGCGGGTTCCTGCGGTTCCTGTGGTCGCAGCACCGGCTGCGCATGGCCCTGATTCTGGCGATCGCGGCGCTCGTGGGCATTCCGCTGCTTGCGGCAGCGCCGGCGGTCTTCGGTTTCGCACCGCTCGACCTGCTGTTCATCCTCGTGGTCGTGATGGCCGGCCTGCCGGTGTTTCTGAAAGGCATGCGGGCACTGCTGGTGGCGCGCCAGGTCACCATCGACCTCCTCATGGCCGTGGCTTCGGTGGGCGCGCTCGCCATCGGCGAGCACGGCGAGGCCGTCACCGTCATCCTGCTCTACACCCTCGGCGAGGCCCTCGAAGCCTACAGCGCCGAGCGGGCTCGCGGATCGCTGCGCAGCCTCCTCGCGCTGCAACCGCAGGAGGCCACCGTGCTGCGGGAGCATCGCGGCGGGCATGACGATACGGAGCGTCATGACCACGACCACGGTCATGAGCACGACACCGGCCGGCACGACGATCACAACCATGCGGAGCACCAGAGCGAACCCGGCCATGGCTGTGCACACGACCACGACCACGACCATGAGCATGGCCACGAGCACAAGCATGAGCATGGCCATGATCACGCCGATCACGGCGGCTGCAGCCATGAGAAGCACGGGCATGAAGCCGCCAGGTCAGCGACTGCCGAAGACCACGACGAGGTCCACTACCATCAGGTGATCCTGCCGGTCGAGCAGGTGGCGGTCGGCGAGTCGGTGCTGGTGCGTCCTGGACAACGCATCCCCGTCGACGGCGAGATCCTGCAGGGCAGCTCCTCGGTGAACCAGGCCGCCGTGACAGGCGAAAGCATTCCCGTGCCGCGCGGCCCGGGCGACGCCGTCATGGCCGGCACCGTCAACGGCGAAGCCGCACTCACCATTCGTGTCACCCGCCCGGCAGGAGATGCCACCATCGCCCGCATCGCGCGGCTGGTGGAGCAGGCGCAGGCTCAACGCAGCCCGGCCGAGCGCTTCATCGACCGCTTCGCGCGCTATTACACCCCGGCTGTCGTGTTGCTGGCCGCTCTCGTGGTGGCGTTGCCCGTGCTCGCCTTCGGCCAGCCGCTGCTCGATGGCGCCGACGGCACGCATGGCTGGCTGTACCGCGGCCTGGCGCTGCTCATCGTCGCCTGCCCCTGCGCGCTGGTGATCAGCATCCCGGTCACCGTAGTCAGCAGCCTCACGCGGCTCGCCCATCTCGGCGTGCTCGTCAAGGGCGGCGCCCAGCTCGACCGCCTGGCCGACGTGCGCGCCGTGGCCTTCGACAAGACCGGCACGCTCACCCACGGGCGCCCGCAGGTCACCGCCGTGCGCGCTGCCGACTGCGAGCACCCGCAGGAGGCTGTCGACCCCTGCGACAGTTGCGACGATGTGGTGGCACTGGCCGCTTCGGTCGAGCGCGCCTCGGAGCACCCGGTCGCCCATGCCATCGTCACGGCCGCAAGCGAACGGCGCCTGGAGCACCGCTACGGCACGGCGCAGTCGGTCACCGCACACGCGGGCCGCGGCGTGATCGGATCACTCGGCAACGGCGTGAAGGTCGCGGTTGGCAGCGATGCGCTCGCCACCGCGAGGGCCGACGGAGCGCTCAGCGAGCACGCCAACGGCGCGCGAGATGCCGGCCATACGGTCATGTACGTGGCACGCGACGACAAGGTCGTCGGCTTCATCGGCGTGCAGGATGCGGTGCGCGAGGCCAGCCGCGAGGCGCTGCGCGAGCTTCGCACCGCAGAGCCGCCCGTCGCCACCGTGATGCTCACGGGCGACAACCCGCAGGCGGCTGCGCGCGTCGCAGCGACCGTCGGCCACATCGACGACGTGCGTGCGGGACTGCTGCCGGAGGAGAAACTTGCCGCCATCGAGAAACTGCACGAACGCTATGGCGCCGTCGCCATGGTCGGCGACGGCATCAACGACGCCCCGGCACTCGCTCGCGCCGACGTCGGCATCGCCATGGGCGCCGGGACGGCGCAGGCGATGGAAACCGCCGACGTCGTGCTGATGCAGGACGACATCTCGCACGTGCCGCTCGCGCTGCGCATCGCCCGGCGCAGCCGCACGCTGGTCAAGCAGAACATCGCGCTCAGTCTCGGCCTCAAGCTGGCCTTCCTGGCGCTGGCGGTGCCCGGCATCACCACGCTCTGGATGGCCGTGCTCGCCGACGTCGGCGCCACCATGCTGGTCACGCTCAACGGCATGCGCGTGCTGCGTGAAAACTAGGGGGCAGTTTACGCAACTCGCCCCACAGCGTGAGTTGAGTAAACTGTCCCCTTGACCACTCGCTCTCGACTGGCGTTCCTGCCCGCGTGCGTCGCCTGCGCACTGGCCTCGTTCGTGCTGTGGCGCTGGCTCGGCGCGCCCGTGACCCTGCCGGAGGCACCGACCGGTCGCCTGGCCTGCCTGTCGTACACGCCTTTCGAGCCCGGGCAGTCGCCGGGCGCCATGCCGGGATGGGTGTCGGACGCGCGGATCGAAGACGACATGCGCCGCCTGGCCGGCCTCACCGGTTGCCTGCGGCTCTACACGCCGCTCGGCAATTCCCCGCGTGTCGTGGCGTCGGCCGAGCGACACGGCCTGCGCATCCTGCTCGGCGCCTGGATCGGCAGCAACCTCGAGCAGAACGAGCGCGAGGTTGCTGGCGCCCTCGACCTGGCACGGCGCCATCCGGGCACGGTGAAGCTCATCGTGGTCGGCAACGAAGTGCTGCTGCGCCGTGAGCTGCCGGCGGCGAAGCTGGCGGCGTTGATCGGCGAGACGCGCGCCGCCAGTCCGGTTCCCGTCGCCTATGCCGACGTGGCGCATGTCATCGCCGTCCATCCCGAGGTGGCGGCAACGGCCGACGCGCTGCTGATCCACCTGCTGCCTTACTGGGACGACCCGGCGCCGCCCGGCGTCGATAAGGCCGCTGCCGGCGTGATCGCAGGGTTCGACGAGTTCCGCGCGCGTTTCCCCGGTCGGCAGATCGCGATCGGCGAGACCGGCTGGCCATCGGCCGGGCGCCAGCGCGGGCCGGGCCGCCCCGGCGTGGTCGAACAGGCACGCTTCGTGCGCCAGTTCGCCGCTCTCGCCACCGCGCGCGGCATCGACTACAACCTGATCGAAGCGATCGACCAGCCCTGGAAGCGTCCCGCCGAGGGTACGGTCGGCGGCTACTGGGGCCTGCTCGACGAGCACCGCGTGGCCAAGTTCCCGCTGCAGGGTCCGGTGTCGGCATGGCCGCAGTGGCGCAGGCTGGCGGGAGCAACCGCTGCCCTGGCCGTGTTACTGCTCGCCGCAGCCCTGCCGGGCGGGCTGGCGGCACGTGCCTGGACCGCCTGGACGCCCGTGGCGTTCACGACGGCGCTCGTGCTCGTCTTCCAGTGGCGATTCCTGGCGCTCGCCAGCCAGTCGGGCACAGGCTGGGCACTCGGCCTCGTCGGTGCGGCGCTGACGGCCTGGGCAGCCCTGCGGCTGCTGGCGCGCCTGCGCGACGGCCAGCTACGCGAGCCAGCGTCGCTGACCGAGGTCGGGCGCATGCTCATGCGGCCCGTTGCCCTGCTGCGCTCGCCGGCGTTGCACAGCGGCGCCTGTGTCGCGCTCGTGCTCCTCGGCGCTGCCTGGTTCAGCGTGGTGCTCGCGTTTGCACCGCGCCACCGCGACCTGCCGTTCGCTTTCTTCCTGCTGCCGGCCCTGGCGATCGCCTGTACATCGCGCGTGACCGGCGGTGCCGACCGCCGCGAAGAAGCCTCGCTGGCCCTGATGATCGGCGGCTGCTGCACGGCGCAACTCGAGCCGGAGAATCCGCAATCCTGGGCCTGGCTCGGCCTGGGCGTGCTGCTCGTCGTGCCCTGGCGCCACGCGCTACGCCGTGAATTCGCGCGGATCGGGCGGCTCCTCGCCGATCCGCGGCAGGCGCAACAGCGCAGCCAGCACGGCTGAGGCCACCCAGCCCGTGTCGTAGAGAAAGAGGCCGAGGCCGCCGGCGAGCAGCGCGACACCCGCGCAAGCCGCCGCCGCACGACCACGCAGGACCCAGGCGAGCAAGGCCGCGGCGGCGGCGAAGCTGAAGCGCGGCGGAAAGGTGATCACCACCACGGCATCGCGCAGCGCACAGGTGAGTGGCGGTACCGCGACGCTGCACAGATCCTGCCAATGCTCGGGCTCGATGAGGACGAACCGCGCGGCCCAGCCGGCCAACGCGCCGGCGGCGAGCAGCAGCCAGCCGACGACGATCGCCATCGCTCAGCGCAACCGCCGGTAGCTCGCGCCCGATCGCTGGCGCCAGCCGTGATACGGGTGGCGGGCGAGCAGTTCCGGGTCGCGGAACACCAGCACCAGCAGCGCGCCGGCGACGAATCCGCCGATGTGTGCCCAGAACGCCACGCCGCCGCCGGCCGCACCGAGCGAGCCGACACCGCCGATGAGCTGCACCAGGAACCAGTAGCCGAGCATCCACCAGGCCGGGATCGCGAACGTCGTCACGTAGAAACCGAGCCAGAACAGCATGTGCACGTTGACGCGCGGGTAGAGCAGCACATAGGCACCCATGACCCCGCCGATCGCGCCGGAGGCGCCGACCATCGGCACGCCCGAGCCGGGGTTCGACAGCATCTGCAGCCCGGCGGCGGCGAAGCCGCACAGCAGATAGAACGCCACGAAGCGCAGGTGCCCCATGGAACTCTCGACGTTGTTGCCGAAGATCCACAGGAACCACAGGTTGCCGATGATGTGCATCCAGCTGCCGTGCAGGAACATGTGGGTCAGCGGCGTGAGCCAGTTCGGCGTGCCCGTCACGACGCAGGAAACCCCGGGCCCGATCGGCACCTGCGAGCCGGGCATGGCGACGCCGAGCAACTCGCCCGGTACGAGTCCCAGCGTGCACACCGAGCGCGACAGTGCCGGTTCCGTGCCGAGACCCTGCACGAGGACCCAGGCGAGCACGTTCAGCCCGACGATGGCAGACGTCGCCCAGGGCGTGAGGATATGCGGATTCTCGTCGCGGATCGGGAACATGCCGTCATTCTAGCGGGCGCGGTCACCGGACACTGCGCCCTCTTGCCTGGAGCAGACTGAACCGCCGATGATTCCCCGACGACGACAGCGCGGAGAGGCCGATGTTCGGCGAAAGCTTCCTCGGACAACGTGGTGATGCGCTCATCGACATCGTCATGCTGTCGATCGTCGCGGTGGCACCCGTCCTGGTCTGGTCCTGGCGGCTGGCGCGCAGCCGACGCTGGACCGATCACAAGCGGGTGCAGGTCTGCGTGGCGCTCCTGCTGGGCGTGGTGGTCGGCGTGTTCGAGTGGGACCTCAGCCGCAGTGGCGGCATCTTCGCGATCACGGCAGGCAGCCCCTACGCAGGCACGGCCGTGCTCGATTTCTGGATCTGGACCCACACCGCCTTTGCCGTGAGCTCCACCGTGATCTGGCTCTTCCTGGTGCTCGCGAGCCTCGTCCGGTTCCCGAATCCGCCGCTGCCGGCTGCCTTTCCGGCTCACCGGTACATCGGTCGCCTCGGCATGACCACCATGCTCGCCTCCGGTGCCACCGCGGTACCGATGTATTATTACGGCTTCTACACATGAACCCAGCCATCGTCATCCAGGTCGTCTCCGACGTCGTCTGCCCGTGGTGCTACATCGGCAAGAGGCGTCTGGAAAAGGCCCTGGCGCAGCGACCCGGCCTGGCCGTCGAGGTCACGTGGTTCCCCTTCCAGCTCAGCCCGGACATGCCGCGCGAGGGCCGTGACCGGCGCGAGCACTACGCCAGCATCTTCGGCGCGGCGCGTGTGGAGGAGATCGCGACACGCATGCGCGAAACGGGCGCCGCCGAGGGCATCGCCTTCGACACCCCGCCTGGCGCGCGCTCCCCGAACACCCTCTCCGCCCACGTGCTGCTCTACTGGGCCTCACGCATCGCCGGCGTCGATCAGAACGCGCTGGCAGAGAAGCTTTTCGCGGCGCACCACGTGCGCGGCGAGGATATCGGCAGCCCCCATGTCCTCGCCGGCATCGCGAGCGAAGTGGGCATGAACCCGGCCGAGGTGCTGCGGGCCTTGCAGGACGGCACCGACGAGGATGTCGTGCGCGGCCTCGCCGACCAGGCGCGCCAGGCGGGGATCTCGGGCGTGCCGTTCTTCATCATAGCCGGCGAACACGGCCTGTCCGGGGCTCAACCGGCAGAAGCCTTCCTGCAGGTGCTCGACGCCGTCGCCGCCGGGGAGCGGCCGGCAGCGCACTGACACGCCACCAGAGCGGGACAGGCCTACAATCGTCTCGTGAGCCAGGACAACGATCCGGTCAAGCCGCTCGACAAGCCCCACGAGGAGTGGCGGGCCCTGCTGGAGCCCGACCGTTTCGTCGTGCTCTTCGGGGAAGGCACGGAGAGGCCCTGGACGAGCCCGCTCAACGCCGTGAAGCAGGCCGGCACGTTCATCTGCGCCGCCTGCCACCTGCCGCTGTTCGAAACGACCGGCAAATTCGACAGCGGTACGGGCTGGCCGAGCTTCTTCCAGCCGATCGATCCGGCGCGCATCGCCACGAAGCGCGACATCCGCCTGCCCGTGCCCCGCACCGAATACCACTGCGCGCGCTGCGGCGGCCACCAGGGCCACGTCTTCGACGACGGCCCGGCCCCGACCGGGCAACGCTTCTGCAACAACGGCCTCGCCCTGGTGTTCGTGCCGAGCGGCGAGCCGCTGCCGCCGCTCAGAGGCTGACAGACCGACGCGTCCTCCCGGCCTGCGGAACGATGCGGGCAACTGGCTGTCTTTACTGATTATTTATTTAATACATGTCTGAACACAGACAACTGACAGTCCATTTACCGATATTGACACTGCCGATACCCAGGCCTACGCTCCGCCCATGTCGGCTGATCGCACCTACTCCATTGGTGAACTGCAGAAGCTGTCGGGCTTCGATCGCCGCACCATCGTGTTCTATTTCCAGCAGGGCCTGCTGCCCCGCACGGGGCGACGCGGCCCGCGTACCCGGCATCCGCACCGGGTGCTGCAGCGGCTGCTCTTCATCCGCACGCTGAAGGACCTGCAGGACCAGGGTCACAGCGGGACCATCACCCTGCGCGACATGGGGCGGATGCTCGACCAACTGACGCCCAACGAACTGCGCGACCTGCTCGACCGGGGCATCCCGGCCGCCGATATCGAGCGCCTGCTGGCCGCGCCGGCGGTCGCGCCGGCGCCGCAGGCCGTCCGCACGGAACCGGGCCCGACCACCAGCCCGCCTGCACCGGCCATGACCCCGGTGCGCACGGTCGGCGACGGTCGCAGCTACGGTCTTGCCGATGCGGGCATCCGCCAGCGTCCCAGCACGCCACCCACGCCGGGACAGCCGGCGAGCAGTGCCATTCCCGCGGTACCAGCCACGGCGCAGGTGCCGCCGCCGACACCGGCACCGCCGACGGCGAACCTCCCGGAGGACCTCGGTGACCTGCTGCGTGAACTGGAGATCCGGCCGAGCCTCGCCGCACGGCGCAATCCACCCGGCAGCAGCGAGCTGTGGACCGAGATTCCGATCACCAGCCGCGTGTACCTCTCGGTCCGCGGCCTCTCGCCAGAGGATGCTCCACTCGCCGACGCCACCGGCCGGGCGCTGAAGAAGCTGCTGCGCCCACGATAGGCCGCGGCGTCGTGCCTAGGGTGCCTGGCGAACCTCGACTACACCACGCGCCCTCTGCTCGTGGGAGTGACGGCCCGGCAGGATGTCGTCGACCGTCGCGTGGTCCAGGAAATATTTCACCGGCCAGCGATGGCCGCCGGCCTCGAAGGCGTCCTTGCCCGGTGCGCGCGTCACATCCACGGTCCATGCCTGCTGCAGCGGCAGGCTGCTTGCCGGCGCCGGATCGTCGGCGTTGATGTAGGCCTCGACGTAGTCGCCGCAACGCGCGAACACTGCCTCACCCCAGCCCGGCTGCAGGATCCCCCGAAGACCGACCGGGTCGAGATAGGTGATGTCCACGCGCACCGGCCGGCCAGCGGCCTTCAGCGCCTCGCACAGCGGCGCGGCGATGTAGGCGCCAGTGCTGTGTGCGATCACGTGGACTGCCTTCAGCGTGCCGATGCCGGCAAGTTCCTGGCCGAGCGCTTCACCGACGCGCGCACCGAAGGCACCGGCCCTGAACTGCGCATCCGAATACGGTGCCCAGCCATACCGCACCACGCTCACGGCACTCATGCCGGCAGTCAGCTCGCGGGAGCGCTGATCGAGCGCCGCCAGCGTCGGCTCATCGCGCCCTTCCGAGCCGTGAAACAGCAGGATCGCCGTCCGCGTTCCGGCCGGCAGGTCGATCGGTGGCGGCTCGATCTGCGACGGCCAGCGGGCGTACTGGTCGAGCAGGATCACCAGGACGGCGACGGCGACGGTGCTGTAGGCGGCAAGGCGCAGTTCCCGGGTCATCGGCAGATCCCCGTCAATGCGAACGATGCGATGCGAACGCGATGCGGTCGAGCACGCCGAGCAGCACCGCCGAGACGACGAACGTCAGGTGCAGGACCACGTACCAGAAGATCTTGTCGTTCGGCACCTGGTGCGCATCCATGAAGACCCGCAGCAGGTGGATGGAGGAGATCGCCACGATCGAAGCGGCCACCTTGAGCTTCAGCGTCCCGGCATCGAGCTTGCCGAGCCAGCCCAGCGTGTCCGTGCCAGCCGCATCGATGCGCGAGACGAAATTCTCGTAGCCCGAGAACATCACCATGACGATCAGGCTGCCGACCAGCACGATGTCGATCATCGCCAGCACCGTCAGGACCATGTCTGCTTCCGTGGAGGACAGGGCGTGGCTGAGGACATGCCAGGCCTCCTGGAAGAACTTGAGCCCCAGCGCCACCAGGGCCAGCGACAGGCCGAGGTACAGGGGTGCCAGCAGCCAGCGGCTGGCGAAGAGGAGTTTTTCGACGAAACGCTCGAGCATCATCGTGGATCCCGGGGGGTGGGCGGTGCATTCTAGCGGAGGGGCGTTGGGGGTCGCGAATCTGGGTTGCGACG
>JADZBS010000088.1 GCA_020851975.1 Gammaproteobacteria bacterium
CCGGAATGGGAAGGGCACGTGACGCTGGAGTTCTCGAACACGACGCCGCTGCCGGCACGCATCTACGCGAACGAGGGCGTGGCGCAGATGATCTTCTTCGAATCCGACGAGCCCTGCGAGACCTCCTACAAGGATCGCGGCGGCAAGTACCAGGGCCAGCGCGGCGTCACTTTACCGCGCACCTGAGGCCGGGCTGGCCGGTTTCCCACGGCTGAGCAGGAAGGGCGGCTGGCCGGCGGCCGGTCGGCGGCAGCATGCGATCCAGCTGAAAGGCTGAGGGCGGCTGGCCGCACGACGGGGCGCTCGCTCCGCACCTCCCGGTGCTGCGCTCGCTCGGGCTCCGCTGGCGCTCGGCATCCGGCCTCGCGGGCTCCGCACGCCCGTCGCGCGGCCAGCCGCCCTCAGCCTTTCAGCTGGATCGCATGCTGCCGCCGACCGGCCGCCGGCCAGCCGCCCTGGCACCATGGCTATCAGGAAGGACCGGCCAAAACGCGAAGGGCCGGCGTGAGCCGGCCCTTCGGGTCGTGCGTCGCGTGAACGCCTGCCTCAGCGCGATTCCTTCTCGATGAGCTTGTCGACGAGGCCGGCCGGCACCTCGGCGTAGTGGTCGAACTCCATGGTGAAGGTGCCGCGACCGCTGGTGGCGGAACGCAGGAAGTTGATGTACCCGAACATCTCGGCCAGCGGGATGAAGCCCAGTACCGAGGCCTGGGTGCCTTTCTGGCCCTGTTCGGTGACCTGGCCGCGGCGGCGATTGACGTCGCCGATGATCTCGCCGAGATAGTCGGCCTCCGACACCACTTCGACGCGCATGATGGGCTCGAGGAGCTTTGGCCGGCTGCCCTTGTGGGCCTCGCGGAAGGCGGCGCGGCCGGCGATCTCGAAGGCCAGCGCCGAGCTGTCGACATCGTGGTACTTGCCGTCGATGAGGCGTGCCTTGAAGTCGACCACCTCGTAGCCTGCGACCTGGCCCTTCTTGGCCTCGGAGCGGATCGCGTATTCCACGGAGGGGATGAACTCGCGGGGGATGCGGCCGCCGACGATCTCGTCGGAAAACTCCACGCCGCTGCCGGGCTGCAGCGGTTCGAAGATCATCTTCACTTCCGCGTACTGGCCGGAACCGCCGGACTGTTTCTTGTGGGTGTAGGTCAGCTCGGTCGTCTTGCCGAAGGCCTCGCGGAAGCTTACCCGCGGCTTGCCCATGTTCGCCTCGACACCGAGTTCGGTGCGCATGCGGTCGATGGTGACTTCCAGGTGCAGCTCGCCCATGCCCTTGAGCACGGTCTGGCCGGTTTCCTGGTCGACCTCGAGTCTCAATGACGGGTCGGCCTTCACCATCTTGTAGATCGCGGTGGAGAGCTTGTCGACGTCGGCACGGGCCTTGGGTTCGACGGCCACGCTGATGACCGGGTCCGGGAAACGCATGCGTTCGAGCAGGACCGGGTGGTCCATGTCGGTGAGCGAGTCGCCGGTCTCCGTCTCCTTCAGGGAGACGAAGGCACAGATGTCGCCGGCGCGGGCCTCCTCGATGTCCTTGGTGGCGTTGGCCTGGACCTCGACGATGCGGCCGATGCGCTCGCGCTTGCCGCGGGTGACGTTGGCCAGCGTGTCACCCTTCTTGACCACTCCCGAGTACACGCGCACGAAGGTGAGGGTGCCGAACTGGTCGTTGATGACCTTGAAGGCCAGTGCCCGGGTCGGCGCTTCGTCCTTGACCTCCTGGACGCCGATGCTCTTGCCGTCCGGGTCCACCAGCCCGATCCCGCCGTTCTCGCCGGGGTAGGGGAGATAGTCGACCACGGCATCGAGCAACTGCTGCACACCCTTGTTCTTGAACGAAGAGCCGCAAAACACCGGCACCAGCTGGCCGCTGACCGTGCCCTTGCGGATGCATTCCTTCACCTTGGCGAGGTCGAAATTGCCGTTCTCCACGAATTCCATGAAAGCCTCGTCATCCAGGGCGAGCGCGGTCTCGAGCGTGTCCTGGCGCAGCTTCGGGAGGTCGGCGATCCACTCGTTATCGGCGGCTGCGGCAAACTTGAATCGCCCGCCAACCTGGTCAAGCGGGATGGTTTCCCACTCGGCGTCCTTGTCCTCGGCCTTCCAGACGTAGGCGCAACCGGCCACCAGGTCCGCCATGCCGACGAATTCGTCGTGGCTGCCGAGCGGCACGTGGCAGAGCACGACGTTGGCGCCCAGGCGCTCCCTGATGCCCTTGACGCAGCGGGCGAAGTTCGCCCCCATGCGGTCCATCTTGTTCACGTAGCACATGCGCGGCACGTTGTACTGGTTGGCGAGCCGCCAGTTGGTTTCGGTCTGGGGCTCGACGCCCGCCACCCCGTCGAACACGACGACGGCGCCGTCGAGCACGCGCAGGCTGCGGTTCACCTCGATGGTGAAGTCCACGTGGCCCGGGGTGTCGATCACGTTGATCTGGTGTCCCTTCCACTCGGTCGAGACCGCGGCGCTCTGGATGGTGATGCCGCGCTTGCGCTCCTGCTCCAGGTAATCGGTGGTCGTACTGGCCTTGCCATCCTTGGTGTCGTGCACCTCGATGATCTGGTGCTTGCGACCCGTGTAGTAGAGGACGCGCTCGGTCGTCGTGGTCTTGCCCGCATCGATGTGGGCGACGATGCCGATGTTGCGGTAGAGCTTGAGGTCTTTCTTCCTGGCCATGGTCTCGACTTCTGAAGTTGGAAACGTCTCACCCCGCCCCCGTGCCGTGGCCCGGGGGAAATGACGGGCGCGAATAACCGGTCATTGTATCCTTATGAGAGGCCTTGCGGCCAATCCGGAAGGCCGGGCCCGTCGATCGGGCTTCAGGCGACCGGGGCCCCCTCGGCGACCGTGACCGGGGCCGGGAGCGGGCGGCCGTCGAGCCAGGCGCTGCCTTCGCGCCAGGTGAGCCGGCCCGTGGCGAGCCAGCGCAGTGCTCGCGGGTAGATCAGGTACTCGCCCTGCTGCACGCGCGCGCGCAGCGAATCCTCCGTGTCCCCGGGGCCGATCCGCACCCGGTACTGGAGGATGCCGGGGCCGGCATCGAGTTCGGGCGTCACGAAGTGCACCGTGCTGCCGTGCCAGGCGTCCCCGGCAGCGAGCGCGCGGCGGTAGGTGTCGAGGCCCGGGTATTTCGGCAGCAACGATGGGTGCACGTTGAGCATGCGACCCAGGTAATGCCCGACGAGCGGCGCCGGCAGGATACGCATGAAGCCGGCCAGCGCGATGATGTCGGGTGCCAGCCGGGCCAGCGTCGCTGCGAGGGCTTCTTCGAACGCAGCGCGGTCGGCGAAGGACTTGCAATCGACCGTCCAGGCGCCGATCCCGGCGGCCCGGGCGCGCTCGAGCGCGCGCACCCCCGGCCGGTCGCTGATCACCCCGACGAGGTCGAGCGGCAGTTCACCGCGCCCCACGGCATCGATCATCGCCTGCAGGTTGGTGCCGCTGCCGGAGACCAGCACGACGGTGCGTGGCGGCGCGGCCGGCCGCACCGTCATGGGGACACGTGGACCTGACCGGTACCGGCGCGAATCTCGCCGATCACGCTCACCGTCTCGCCGGCGGCGCGCAGGAAGGCGGCTGCCCGCTCGGCGTCGGCGCGCGCCACGACCACGACCATGCCGATGCCGCAGTTGAACGTGCGCAGCATCTCTTCCTCCGCCACATGCCCGGTCGCCTGCAGCCATTCGAAGACCGGTGGCCGGCGCCAGGTGCCGCTGCGGATGTCGGCATCGGCATCGCCCGGCAGCACGCGCACCACGTTGCCGGGCAGGCCGCCGCCGGTGATGTGGGCCAGGGCGTGCACGTCGCAGGTGGCGAACAGGCCGAGGAGCGATCGCACGTACAGCCGCGTCGGCACCAGGAGCCGCCGGCCGAGTGTCGAGCCTTCCCATGGCTTGTCGACGGCACCGGATTCGCGCGCGAGGATGCGCCGGATCAGGGAGTAACCATTGGAATGGGGCCCGGTGGAGGCGAGTCCCAGGAGGACGTCGCCGGCGCGCACGCGGGAACCATCGATGAGCCGGTCGCGGTTGACGACGCCGACGGCGAAGCCGGCGAGGTCGATGTCACCGGGTGCATACATGCCGGGCATCTCGGCCGTCTCGCCGCCGAGCAGGGCGCAGCCGCTCTCCTCGCAGGCAGCGGCGATGCCGCGGATCACCGCTTCGGCCTGTGCGAGCGATAGCTGGCCGGTGGCGTAGTAGTCGAGGAAGAACAACGGCTCGGCCCCCTGCACGACCACGTCGTTCACGCACATGGCGACGAGGTCGATACCGACCGTGTCGAGCACGCCGAGATCGAGCGCCAGCCGCAGCTTGGTGCCGACCCCGTCGGTGCCGGCCACCAGCACGGGCCGCGGGTAACGTGCCAGGTCGATCTCGAACAGGCCGCCGAAGCCGCCGATGCCGCCGAGCAGACCGGGGCGTGCCGTGCGCCGTGCGAGCGGTTTGATGCGCTCGACGAGCGCGTCACCTGCATCGATGTCGACGCCGGCGTCCTTGTAGGTCAGCGGGGTGTCCGGGCTCATGGAGATCCTGTGGCGTGTGGCCGGAGGCGCGCTGCGCGCGCCGTCGCCGGGCGAGGCGTGACTATAATAGTGCAGGCATGGGAGCGCGCGCATGATGCAGATTCTCCGTGCGTGGGCAGGATCGGCCCACGGTCCGGTCGCTGTCCTCGGGCTGTTTCTCGCCGGGCCAGCCGGTGCCGTGCGCGTGCCGGATGTCTACGCCGAATCCGTACCGACCGCCGATGCGACAACTGCCGGCGAAAGCGCGGCCTTCGGCGAGGCCCTGCGCCGCGTGCTCGTCAAGGTCACCGGGCGCGAGTCGGCGGCGACGGATCCGGCGCTGTTCGCGCAGTTCGGCGATCCGCAGCGGCTGGTCCAGCAGTTCCGGCGTGACACCGCGGGGATGCTGTGGGCGCAGTTCGACCCTGCAGCGGTGCGCAACGGGCTGCAGGCGGCCGGCTGGCCGGTGTGGGGCGAGGAGCGTCCGCTCACGGTGGCCTGGGTTGCCTACGACACGGGGAACGGCGAGCGTGACCTGCTGGCCGGAACCGGACCGGAGCAGGGCGCACCCGCGGCGTTGCGCGAGGAACTGCTGCGCACGGCGCGTGCGCGGGGCGTGCCCCTGGTGTTGCCGCTCGGCGATTCCCGGCAGATGGCGGCCGTGACCTATGCCGATGTGTGGGGCGAGTTCACCGAGCCGTTGCGTGCAGCCTCGGCTCCGTATGGCGCCGATGCGATCCTCGTCGGCCGCGTGCGCCTGTTTCCGCCGGGGCTTGCCGATGCCCGCTGGACCCTGCTGGTGGGCGAGGATCGCATGGAGTGGCGGGGCGGCATCGCCGACGGCCCGCAGGGGCTCGCCGAGCGCCTGGCGCAACGCCTCGCCGTCGGGCACGGCAGCAGCGGCGGCACGGTGCGCCTCGCCGTCGCGGGCATCGGCAACATGGACCAGTACGGTGCCGTGCTGGCGGGTCTGCAGGGCCTCGAGGCGGTGGCCGCGTGCGCCGTCACCAGCCTCGACGCCGGCGGCGTGGTGTTCGATCTCGTGCTGCGTGCCGACCGGGCGCAGTTCGCGCGGGGGCTGGCACTCCTGCGCCTGATCGAACCGGAGGTCGAGGAGGGCGCAGCACCGGCGGACGCGACGACACTGCGCTACCGGGTGGCGCAACGGCCCTGAGCGGGACCCGCCGAGCGATGCTGCGCGCAGCCGACATTCCCAACGCGATCTGCGTGCTGCGCATCCTGCTCGTGGCACCGACGGTGCTGGCACTGCTCGGCGGGCGCTACCCGCTCGCTTTCGTGCTGGTGCTGGTCGCAGGCTTCTCCGATGCGCTCGACGGCTTCCTCGCCAAGCGCTTCGACTGGCGCAGCCGGCTCGGCGGCCTGCTCGATCCGCTGGCCGACAAGCTGCTGCTGATGTCGCTCTTCGTGACCCTGGCCTGGCTGGGGCACCTGCCGGCATGGCTCGCCGGTGTCGTGATCGGTCGTGATCTGGTCATCGTCGCCGGGGGCCTTGCGTATCACGTCCTGGTCGGCCCGGTTCAGCCGGAACCGTCGCGCGCCAGCAAGCTCAACACGGGCGCCCAGCTGGCCTGCGTTGCCGTCGTGCTCGCCGGGCAGCTCAGTGCCACGCCACTGGCCATGGCGGTCACGGCGGCAGGCGCCGCCGTGCTGGTCACCAGCGTGGTGAGCGGGCTCGACTACGTGATCCGCTGGACCGGCCGGGCCCTGGCCGGTCGGGCCTGACGACATGCGCCAGCTCGCGCTCGACATCCGCCTTGCCGAACACGCGGTGTTCGCCAGCGTCCACCCCGGCCCCAACAGTCTGGCGGTCAGCGCCCTCGAGCGGATGGCAGCCGGCGACGGTGCCAGCGCCCTGTGGGTGTGGGGTGCCCCTGGCATGGGCAAGAGCCACCTGCTGCAGGCGGGCGTGGCCGCTGCGCACGAACGCGGGCAGCGCACGGCCTACCTGCCGCTGGCGACGCTCAGCCGCATCGATCCCGGCGTGCTCGACGGGCTGGGTGCCTGCGACCTGGTCGCCCTCGACGACGTGGGCGTCGTGGCGGGAAACGTGGCCTGGGAACGGGCGCTGCTGCGCCTGTACGAAGCGCTGGTGCCGGCGGGACGCCGCCTGCTCGGCGCGGGCGAGGCGCCACCGGCACGTCTCGGCCTCGCGCTCGATGACCTGGCCTCGCGTCTCGCCGCCGGCGGGGTGTTCCGGCTCGAGCCGCTGGGCGAGGCCGACTGTCTCGAAGCCCTGCGCCGTCGCGCCGAGTGGCTCGGTTGTGCGCTGCCGGAGGAGACCGGCCGTTACCTGCTGGCGCGGGTGGATCGCAGCGTCAGCGCCCTGTGCACCCTGCTGGATCGCCTCGATCGCGCCGCGCTCGTCGCGCAGAAGCGGCTGACCATTCCCTTCGTGCGCTCGGTCCTCGAGGCTTCGTCCACCTGACCGGCTGGCTCAGCGGCGGCGTTCCGCATCGAGCGCGGCCAGAAACACGACGATCGCCACGGCAGCGAATGCCGCACCGGCCTGGCGTCCGTCCGGGCGGGTCAGCAGTTCCACGACGCCATAGCTGAAGTAGGCGAGCATGAAGATCGCGCTGGTGATCCCCCAGCGTGGCAGCGCCAGCGCGGCACAGCCGGCGAGCAGCACCAGCGGTGCGGCGCCGAGTCGCGCGGCGACGCCGGCGCCCGGTGCCGCCAGCAGCATCGCCGCCAGCACGAGGAGTCCGACACCGGCGACGAGCCGTGGGATGCGTCGATTCACGCGCCGTGCCGCGGTGCGAGGCGCAGCGCGATCTCCGCCACCCGCCGGCCGAGATGTTCGGCGATGCGCATTTCCTCGGTCGTGGCCTCGGTCTGCTGCTGGGTGGGAGCGAGGTGGCTGGCGCCGTACGGCGTGCCGCCGGACCGGGTCGACGTGAGTGCCGGCTCGCTGTAGGGCACGCCCACGAGGAGCATCCCGTGGTGCAGCAGCGGCAGGGCCATGGAGATCAAAGTCGTCTCCTGGCCACCATGCAGGGAACTCGTCGAGGTAAAGACGCCGGCCGGCTTCCCGACGAGCGTGCCGGCGAGCCATTCGCTCGCGGTGCCGTCGAGAAAATGCTTGAGCGGCGCTGCCATGTTGCCGAACCGCGTCGGGCTGCCGAGCAGCAGGCCCGCGCAGTCGTGCAGGTCCTGAGAACTGGCGTAGGGCGCACCGGCCGGGGGCACGGGCGGGAGCCTCGTCTCGGTCTGCGGACCGACCGGCGGCACGGTGCGCAGACGCGCCCTGGCGCCGGCCACCGCATTGACGCCACGGGCGACATGCGCAGCCAGGGCAGCCGTCGAACCGTGGCGGGAGTAATAGAGGACGAGTATCTCGGCGGTCACGACAAGGCCTCCATCGGCCGGCTATTCTACGGCTTGGGGGTTGTTGCGTGCGGCCATGGCCGGAAGGGTTGCGAACCATGCAGGACATCGTCGCCTGGCGCTTCGTCGTCACCGGCAAGGTGCAGGGCGTGTTCTTCCGCGCCAGCACGGCGCGCGAGGCCACACGGCTGGGGTTGCGGGGTCACGCGCTGAACCGTGCCGACGGCGCGGTCGAGGTGCTGGCCATCGGCCCCGAGACTGGCGTTGCGAAGCTGCACCGCTGGCTGCAGCGTGGGCCCCCGGCCGCCCGGGTCGAGAACGTGCAGGTCATGGTCCAGCCTGACGGAGACCACGCGTCCATCGCCGGTTTTCGCACCGGCTGAGGCAGGACTCCTACTGGCGATACCAGCGGCGGCTCAGCCGGTCGAGGACCTTCTGCGGGTAATCGCGGCGTCCCAGGCTGCCGTTGTAGCGGGCCAGTGCCTCCATCCAGTCGCCCTGCGACTTCTCGTAGTACGCGCGCAGGATGGTGCAGCCCATCAGGATGTTGGCCTCGACGTCGGTCAGCCGCCGGTGCCCGAGTTCCTCGCGCCAGAACGGCATGACCTGCATGAGGCCCTGGGCCCCGGCGCTGGAGACCGCATACGGGTCGAAGGCGCTCTCGATGTCGATCACCGCCAGCACCATCTCGGCCGGCAGGTCGGCACGCCGGGCCTCGCGATGGACCGTCTTCAGGATCCTGATGCGCAGGTCCGGATCGGGCACCTGCCGGCCGAGACGGTTGGCCATGTCCATGAGCCAGACGTCGGCCTCGAAGCGATCCTCGAAGCTGTCGGCCGAGGCGAGTGCCGCGCGCACGCGTTCGCGCAGCTCGGGCGTCGGCTGCTGGCCGGCGCCCGACGCTCCGGCGGCGAGCAGCAACGCCAGGAGCAGCAGTGTGCGGGCTGCGCCCTCAGGCCGCAGCGCCTGCGTCCCTGTTGCGGATGAGAAAGGCCAGGGCATCGCTGATCGCCACCTTCTCCTCGGCACCGTCGCGACGGTGGCGGTATTCGACCACGCCATCCTTCAGGCCGCGCTCGCCGATGACCACGCGGTGCGGGATGCCGAGCAGGTCGGCTTCCGCGAACTTCACGCCCGGCCGGGCGTCCCGATCGTCGAGCAGCACCTCGAGCCCGGCCTGTCGCCACTGTAGGTAGAGCTTCTCGGCCGCTGCCGTGACGGCGTCGGAGTTTTTCGGGTTGAGCACCAGCAGCATCACGTCGAAGGGGCTCATCGGCCCGGGCCAGACGATCCCCTGCGCATCGTGGTTCTGCTCGATGGCGGCTGCGACGATGCGCGAGACGCCGATGCCGTAGCAGCCCATGGTCATGACCCGTTCCTGGCCGTCATGGTCCAGCACGGTCGCCTTCATGGCCTGGCTGTACTTGGTGCCCAGTTGAAAGATGTGGCCGACTTCGATGCCGCGGGCGATCTGCAGCGGGCCACCGTGCGGCGAGGGATCGCCCGGTTCCACGTTTCGCAGGTCGGCGCACACGGGCTCGGCCGCGTCGCGGCCCCAGTTGACACCCGTGTGGTGAAACCCGTCGGCATTCGCGCCGGCGACGAAGTCGGCAAGCTTGCCGGCAGCGTGATCGGCGACCAGCGGCACGGCGAGTCCGACCGGTCCGGCGAATCCGGTTGGGGCGCCCGTGAGCGCCAGGATGCGCTCGGGCGAGGCCATCGCCAGGGGCTTTGCCACCTGCGGCAGGCGCTCGGCCTTGACGGCGTTGAGCGTGTGGTCGCCGCGCAGCGCGAGTGCCACGAGCCCGCCGTCGGCGCCCTCGACGAGCAGCGTCTTCAGGCAGCGCTGCGCGGGCACGCCGAGCAGACCGCTCACCTCGCCGATGGTGCGGCTCGCCGGCGTGGCGACGCGGGTGAGGGTTGCGGCCGGTGCCGCGCGCGGCCCGCGCGGAGCGAACGTGGGCGCCATCTCGACGTTGGCGGCGTAGCCGTCGGCATCGCAGTAGGCGATCGCGTCCTCTCCGGAATCGGCAAGCACGTGAAACTCCTGCGAACGCGAGCCGCCGATCTCGCCCGAGTCGGCTTCGACGGTGCGAAACCGCAGTCCGAGGCGCGTGAAGATGCGCCCGTAGGCCCCCGCCATGGTGGCATAGCTCTCGTCCAGCGAGGCCTGGTCCAGGTGAAAGGAGTAGGCGTCCTTCATGACGAACTCGCGGGCACGCATCAGCCCGAAGCGCGGCCGGATCTCGTCGCGGAACTTCGTCTGGATCTGGTAGTAGTTGACCGGAAGCTGGCGGTAGCTGCGCAGTTCGCGACGGGCGAGGTCGGTGATGACCTCCTCGTGGGTCGGGCCGAAGCAGTAGTCGCGCTCGTGGCGGTCGCGGATGCGCAACAGCAGGTCGCCGTAGCGGTCCCAGCGGCCGGTCTCCTGCCACAGCTCGGCCGGTTGCACCGCCGGCATCAGGATTTCGAGCGCACCGGCGCGATCCATCTCCTCGCGCACCACCTGTTCGACCCGGCGCAGCACGCGCAGGCCGAGCGGCATCCAGGTGAAGATGCCCGAGGTCAGGCGCCGGATCAGCCCTGCGCGCAGCAGCAGCTGATGGCTGACGACTTCAGCCTCTGCCGGAGTTTCCTTCAGGGTGTTCCAGGGCAACTGGCTGAGGCGCATGGTGGCTCGGTGTCGGCGGGCTTCGGAATAAAAACCGGCGCCATTCTAGCGGCAAGCGCCGGTCAAGTCGCCGTGGGCATCGCTGCCGGCTGGTGGCGGTGCCATCCTGCACCCCGGCGCCGAACCATGGCAGAATCGCGCCGATGGACGCCCGCAGTGACGCCGTGGACGAGGTCGCAGCATCGGCCGACGGGGCCCGGCCGCGGCGTCGCGCCATCTACGTGCTGCCGAACCTGCTCACGACCGGCAGCCTGTTCGCCGGCTTCTACGGCATCATCGCCAGCATCGACGGGCACTACGATCTGGCGGCCATCGCCGTCATCATCGCCGGCGTGCTCGACGGCCTCGACGGGCGCCTCGCCCGGCTCACGCACACCGAATCGGAGTTCGGCAAGCAGTACGACAGCCTCTCGGACATGGTCTCCTTCGGCCTGGCACCGGCGGTGATTGTTTACCAGTGGGGGCTCGTGCGGCTTTCCGAGTACGGCTGGATCTGGGCGAAGCTCGGCTGGCTCGCTGCCTTTCTCTACGCGGTATCGGGCGCGCTGCGGCTGGCACGCTTCAACGTGCGCTCGCGCACAGCAGATCGCCGTTTCTTCGAAGGCCTGCCGAGTCCTTCCGCCGCCGGCCTGATGATGAGCATGGTGTGGCTTGGCACGAAGCTCGGCTGGACGGGTGGTGGTGCCCTGGCGCTGGCATTCGTCGTGACCACGGCGGCCGGCGCGCTCATGGTGTCGCGCTTCGCGTTCTACAGCTTCAAGGAAGTCCATGCCCGCGGCCGGATCTCGTTCACCTACGTCATCGTCGTGCCGCTGACGTTCGTCCTCGTGGCGATGGATCCGCCAGCCGTCCTGTTCGGCATCGGCGTGATCTACGCGTTGTCCGGACCGGCGGTGTCGCTGTGGCGGCTGCGTCGCCGGCGCGCCGCAGCTCCCGTGGTACGAACCGGGGAACGGCGCTCGGGGTGAGCATGGCACCGGCGTCGGCACAGCGGCGTGCGGAGCTCCTGCGGGAGATCGGCATCGACGTCTGGCGCTTGCGCGCTGGCGCGGCTGCCGCGGTGACCTGGCCCGAGCTGCGCGCCGCCGTGAGCGACTGCCAGGCCTGTGACCTGCACCGGACCCGCACGCAGACGGTGTTCGGTGTCGGCAACCTCGCGCCGCGCTGGGTCATCGTCGGCGAGGCTCCGGGTGCCGACGAGGATCGCCAGGGCGAGCCTTTCGTCGGTGCTGCCGGGAAGCTCCTCAACGAGATGCTGCGGGCCGTGGGCGTCACCCGTGACGACGTGTTCATCGCCAATGTCGTCAAGTGCCGGCCGCCCGAGAACCGCGATCCGGCACCGGGCGAAATTGCCGCCTGCGCTGCGCACCTGCAGGCCCAGCTCGAGTTGCTCTCGCCAGCGCTGGTCCTGGCGGTCGGGCGCATCGCCGCACAGAGCCTGCTGCGGCAGGACGTGCCGGTGGGCCGGCTGCGCGGCCGCGCCCATGCCCTCGGCCCGGCCGGCACGCCGCTGGTGGTGACCTACCACCCCGCCTATCTGCTGCGATCGCCGGCGGAGAAGCGCAAGGTATGGGACGACCTGCGCCTGGCGCGCCGGCTCGTCGACCCGCGCGGGCGATGATCGCCAACCCGAGTGCGCTGGCGCCCGTGATCCGCGAGATGCGGCAGACCGACGTGCCGCGCGTGGCGGCGATCGAGCGCGAGGCCTACGAGTTTCCCTGGAGTCCCGGCATCTTCCGCGACTGCCTGCTGGCCGGATACATCGGGCTGGCGACCGAATTTCGCGGCGAGGTCATCGGCTATGCCATCGCCTCGGTCGCGGCAGGCGAAGCGCACCTGCTGAACCTCTGCGTGGCGCTGGCGCACCGCCGTGGCGGACACGGCCGACGCCTCCTCGCCACGGTCCTCGAACGTGTCGCCGAGGCTGGCGCCGCCCAGATCCATCTCGAGGTGCGACCATCCAACGATGCGGCGATCGCGCTGTACATCGCCAACGGTTTCGAGCGCATCGGCGTGCGCCGCCGCTATTACCGCGCCAGCTCGGGCAATGAGGATGCGGTGTTGCTCGCCCGTGCGGTCGGCCGCCGGCGCCACCCGGCCTGAGCGCGGCAGCCGCGGACCTGAACCCCTGCCGGCCGGCGAGCACATGAGGGCGACACCGACTGCTCCCTGGCGGGACCGGCGTGTGCTCGGCTGGATTTTCTACGACTGGGCCAACTCGGCCTTTGCGCTGATCGTCATGACCAGCTTCGTCCCGGTGCTGCTGGCTGGTCTCTGGAACGATGGCGCTCCGTCGAGTGTCGGCACGTTCCGTCTCGGCCTGGCCAACGGGCTGGCGAGCCTCGTCGTGGCGCTGGCGATGCCGCTCGTCGGAGCCCTCGCCGACCGCGGCGGCCGGCGTCACGCC
Source organism: Gammaproteobacteria bacterium (assembly GCA_020851975.1). Lineage (GTDB taxonomy): Bacteria > Pseudomonadota > Gammaproteobacteria > Steroidobacterales > QUBU01. Next base: position 12,931 of record JADZBS010000088.1, read on the forward strand.
TGGCTGCTGTGGACGACGATCGGTGGCGTTGCGCTCACCGCGGCGCTGGCGCTGGCCGGACCAGGGCAGTGGTCGTTCGCCCTGGGGCTCTACGTGCTGGCTTCGATCGCGTTTGCCGCGTGCAACGCACTGTACGACTCGCTGCTCGTCGACGTGGCGCGGCCAGCCGACTTCGACCGCGTTTCGGCGGCGGGCTACGGACTCGGCTATCTCGGCAGCGCCCTGCTGTTCACGGTCACCGTCGTGGCGGCCGCGAGGCCGCAGCTCGTCGGCCTCGCGTCGGGCGACGCCGTCCTGCGCGCTGCCTTCGTGGTGGTGGCCTTCTGGTGGTTCGTGTTCTCGCTGCCGCTGGCGGTCTGGGTCCACGACGACCCGGCGCGCGAGGGCGGCCCGGGGGCGCTCGCGGCCGGCTTCGGCCAGATCCGGCGCACGCTCGTGGAGGCACGCAGCCGGCCGATGTTGTTTCGTTTCCTGCTCGCCTACTGGCTGTACATCGATGGCGTCTACACGATCATCAAGATGGCCGTCGACTACGGTCTCGCGCTCGGCCTCTCGAGCCAGGACCTGTTGCAGGCGATCCTGCTGACGAATTTCGTCGCCTTCCCGGCGGCGCTCGGTTTCGGCCGGCTGGCCGATGTCATCGGCGCACGTGCCGGCATCGGCCTGGGGCTTGCCGTTTACGTCGCGGCAACGGTGGCGGCACCGTTCGTGGCGACGGCCGGCCAGTTCTATGCGCTGGCGCTCGCCGTCGGCCTGGTGCAGGGTGGCGTGCAGAGCCTCAGCCGGTCGCTGTACGCGCGGCTCATCCCGGCCGGACAGAGTGGCGAGTATTTCGGCTTCTACAACATGCTCGGCAAGTTCGCGGCGATACTCGGCCCGGTGCTGGCGGGTGTCGCCACGCTGCTGACCGGCCACCAGCACTTCGGCATCCTGTCGCTGCTGGTCCTGTTCCTGACCGGGGCGGTGCTGCTCACCGGTGTGCGGGAGCCGCCGCCGGGCGAAAACGCCTGATGCGTGCAGCCAGCGCCCGCCCGCCCGCCGGGTCGTACCGGCCGCCGTAGCGCAGTTCGAGGTACTGACGGGTAAGCGCGCGGACCTCGGCGGCGAGATCCGGGCGTGCGCTGGCGATGGCCTCCGCGTAGTGAGTGGCGGTCTCGGCGGCGGCCCGCGCCCGCACCACCGGGGCAAGCCGGCCACACAGCCGGGCGTAGAGGATGGCGCAGGGGTCGCGCGGCACGCGACGACCGTGGCGCAGGGCGAACCCCATCAGGAGCATGGCAGCGATGGTGCCGGCGACGGCGAGCGCGGCGAGCTGCGCGGTGCGGGGCACCTCGAAGCCGAGCGCGAGCAGGAGATCGGCCTGCATCTCCGGGCCGAAGGCGAGGACCCAGCGATCCCAGCCGGCATTGACCGCGTCCCAGGACAGCACCATGCGATTGACGAGCGCGTTCGCGCGCCACAGGCGCTCGGCCGTCACGGGTGAGGCCGCCAGCGTTTCGTCGATGCCGAGTTCGATGCGCCCCGGAGCGACCACGGCGGTCGGATCCACGCGCCGCCAGCCGCCATCGAGCCAGACCTCGGCCCAGGCGTGGGCATTGGCCTGGCGGACGATCCAGTAGTCACCGAACGGATTGCGTTCACCGCCCTGATAGCCGACCACGACACGGGCCGGTACGCCTCCGGCGCGGGCGAGGACCGCGAACGCCGAGGCGTAGTGCTCGCAGAACCCCTCGCGCGTGACGAACAGGAGTTCATCGACGGCATGCTGGCCGAGCGGGGGTGGCGTGAGCGAATAGTGGAAACCGCCCTGCGCGAGCATCGCGAGCGCGCGCCCGACGTAATCGCGGTCACTGGCGCTGTCCTGGCGCAGGCGTGCGGCGAGCGCGCGCGCGCGCGGGTTGCGGCCGGGCGGCAGGCGCAGGTCGAACGCGAGCATTTCCGGGCTTTCCGGTGCCAGCATCCCGCCACCGGTGACGGAGCGGGCACGGTAGGAGAGCCGCTCTGAAATCGGATCGGCGCTGAGCAGTTGCCGCCCGCGGCCGAGCGCCGCCCGTGGCGCCGACCAGGCGAGCGGGGTTTCGAGGGCGAGGAGCCAGCGCTGGCCTTGCGGTTCGAGCACGAGCTGGTACTCGTAGGCCATGCCGGCCGCGCTGTCGGCGGTGGGCGGGCCGTCGCGTGCCACGTCCGGCAGCGCCGACCAGCGGCGGCCGTCGAAGCGCTCGAGCACCGGACCGCGCCAGTACAGCTGGTCGGCCGGCGGCACGGCACCCTCGAAGCGCACCCGGAAGGCCACTGCATCCGACAGGCTCAGCTCGGAGATGTCGCCGGGCTGGATCTGGTCATCGAGACCGGTGACGCCGGTCGCACGGGTATTGGGCATCGCCCAGAAGGGTCCCGGGATGCGCGGAAACAGCACGAACAGCAGCACGGCGAGCGGGAGTGACTGCACGAGCAGGCGTCCCGCCAGCGCAGCAGCACCGGGCACGGACAGCAGCCGCTCGCGGCGCACGGTCTGCGCCAGCGCCGCCGTGATGCCGAGCGCCGCACCGGCCAGCCACGCGAACGACCAGATGGCCTGGGCGCGCAGCAGCACGGCAAACAGCAGGAAGTAGCCGATCAGCACCACGACGACGCGGTCGCGCTCGTCGCGCATCTCCAGGAGCTTCATGCCGGCCATCACCAGCAGCAGTGCCGAGCCGGCATCCACGCCGGACACGCCGCGGTAGCTCAGGGCGACACCGAGGAAGGCGAGCACCGTGACTGGCGCGCGCAGCCACAGCGACGGCAGTGCCCAGCCGCGCGCTGCCGCCACGATGCGCCACAGCGCCACCGCCAGAACCAGCAACGCCACCCACGGCACGACGGCGAACAGGTGCGGAGCTCCGCCGAAGATCATGGCCGACGCGGCCCAGGCGATCTGACGTCGTTCCATCGTGCGCCGTTCGGCCGTGGTGCCGCTCATGGCAGGGCTTCCGGCGCGACGACGGCGAGCTGTTCCAGGCAGCGGCGCAGGTGCTCGCGTCCCTGGGCCGGTTCGACCGTGATTCCTGGCACGCGCAGGCCCCAGGGGCGGTCACCGGCGGCGGCATCGAGCACCTGGCGCGTGAGCCAGGCGACGCGTTGTTCCACATCGCCTGGCGGCAGCGTGTTCCAGTCGAGCCACAGGATCGCCGCCGGGCCACCGCCGCGGAAATCCCGCACCAGCAGCTCGCCGCAGCGGGCATAGCTCTTCCACGCGATGCGCCGCGGGGAATCGCCGCGGCGATAACTGCGCAAGCCGGCGAAGTCCTCGTCGCCCGGGCGCTGGTGGCCGTCGTGTGGCCGGTGGCTGCCTGTGGAATTCGGCAACGGTACCGGACCGGCCGCCGGGCGCGGCCAGACGAGCAGTTGCGCATCGATGTGCACCCAGGCCCAGGCGTGCATCAGGCCGAGCGGCGCCCTCGTGCCGACGCGCAGCCCGGGCAGCGGGCGGGCGCCACGGCGTCGCGTTTCGAGCGGCAACCTCACGAGCCGGCTGTCGAGCGGGCCGAGGCCGGCGGGCACTGGTGGCGAGCCGGGCCAGTCGAGGAAGACTTCCTCCCGGGGCGTAGCCGCTTCG
>JADZBS010000089.1 GCA_020851975.1 Gammaproteobacteria bacterium
CGGGGTCGAAGGGCTTGGGAATGTAGTCGAACGCCCCGAGCTTCATCGAGCGCACGGCGGTGTCGATCTGCGACAGGCCGGTGACCATGATCACGTCGATGTCCGGGTGCGATTCCTTGACCCGCTGCAGCACCTCCATGCCGTCCATCTTCGGCATCATGATGTCCAGGATCACCACGTCGTAGCGGGCTTCCTCGATCATGCGCAACGCGTCGATGCCGTTCGGGGCGGTGTCGACCCGGTACTCGCCGTCACCGAGGATGCGCGCGCAACTCCGCAGCACGATCTCCTCGTCGTCCACCACCAGTATCCGGGCGCTCATCGATCGCTCCTGTCGGCTCCGGCGCTATTTTCGCCGGAAGGCTTGTCGATCGGCAGGAACACGCGGAAAGTGCTGCCTTCGCCCACGCGGCTCTCGACCTCGATCAGTCCGCCGTGGGCCCTGACGATGCCATGGCTGACCGAGAGCCCGAGGCCCGTGCCCTTGCCCGGTCCCTTGGTGGTGAAGAACGGGTCGAAGATGCGCTGCAAGTCGCGCTCGGCGATCCCGCAGCCGGTGTCGGCGACCGATATCTCCACCATAGGCACCGCCGGCGCGCCGGGCTCGGCGGCTCGCGGCGCGGGCAGGCGGCGGGTCGAGAGGGTGATGCGGCCCTCTGCCTCGATCGCGTGCTGGGCGTTCGCCACCATGTTGACCACCACCTGCTTTACCTGGTCCTCGTCGGCCCAGATCGGCGGCAGACCCGCGTCGAACCCGGTGCCGATGTCGATATCCGCCAGGTGCGCGGGGCGCTCGATCATGCGCAGCGTCTCCTCGATGACGCGGTTCACGTCCACGAACTTCTTCTGCGGCGGCTTCTCGCGCGCGAAGTCGAGCAGCCGCCGGATGATGGCGGCGCAGCGCCGCGTCTCACGGATCACCAGGTCGAGGTCCTCGGCGTCCTGGCTGCCCTCCGGCATCTTCTGGCGCAGCAGCGAGGTGAAGGTGAGCACCCCGGTGAGCGGGTTGTTCAGCTCGTGGGCGATGCCGGCTGCGAGCAGGCCGACCGAGGCGAGCTTCTCCCGGTGCGCCGCCTCGGCTTCGGCCACGCGCAGCGCGCGGGTGCGCTCCTCGACCTTGTGCTCCAGGGTGTGCGCCGCCTCGCGCAGCTCCTCCTGGCTGTGCCGCAGCGCCTCGGTCATGGCGTTGAAGGAGCCGGCGAGCTGGCCGAACTCGTCTTCCGAGCGTACCGGGATCGGCTGCTCGAGGTTGCCCGAGGCGAGACGCTTGGCGCCCGACTCCAGGTCCCTCAGCGGCACGTAGACCAGGCGCCGCACGAAAAACGCCGCCAGCACGCCGGCGATGAGGATGAACCCAACGGCGAGGGCGATGAGGGTCGCCGCGTTCCTCTGCATCGTCCGGTCGATGGGGTCGAGCGAATAGACGATGTCCAGGATCCCCAGCACCGCCTGGCTCGGACTGTGGACGTGGCAGCCGGCGTTGTAGCAGGAAGGCTCGTTGCGGATCACCGCCATGCTGCCGAGCAGCCGGCCTCGAGCCGGTTCGGAAAAGACGCGGCCGTGGCTCCCGGCCGGGATCTGGGTGAGCGGCTGCTCGCCCTGGTGGCAGGTGTGGCAGCCCTCCGCCCGCCGGTCCACCTTCTGGCCGATCTCGGGCTCGAAGGTCGAATAGATGATGTGGCCGTCCTTGCTGAAGATCCGCACCTTGGCGATCGGCTCCTGGCTGCCCACGTCCTGCAGGATGCTCTGCACGTAGGTCGGCTGGTTCTGGAGCATGGCGAAGCGCGTGCTGCGGGTGATCACCTCCGAGAGCTGCGCCACGTGCCCGGCGGCCTCGGCGAGCAGCTGCTCGCGCTGGTGGCGCAGCACCAGGACGACGAACAGCACGGTGACCACCACCATGCCGAGGGTGAGGTAGAAGATGACCTTGAACTGCAGCGACTCAGCCCGCATGACCGGTGAGTCGCCGCGACACGAGAGCCAGGGAACTTTCTGCTCGCGCAGCCGGGCAAGGCAGATCGGGACAGTGCATTTCCGCGCCGGGAGGAATCGGGTGCGTTTTCGAGGCTAGCAAATCCGATCCCCTGCCCGGTTGACTGGCGTCAAATCGGCGCTGTCGGCGGATGCAAATGAAGATGAAATGAGGATGGAAGATGAAAGGTGGAAAGATGAAATGGAAAAGGGCGGCAGGTGCCGCCCTTTCCGCAGTCGAACCGAGCCCTCCCGGAGCGGCCCGGCGCGGTGCGCCTACCTGAATCGATGGACGTAGCTCGCACCGACGAACGTGGCGCTCTGGTTCTGCTTCGCGTTCAGCGTGGTGTTGTCGTTGTAGAAGAACGGCACGCCGTTGTAATTGTAGGTCCACTCGTTGAACAGCGTGCGCTGGTGGATCAGGTCGAGCCTGAGGTACGAGGTCTTGTCGATCGCGTACTCGCCGAAGAACCTGAGCCGCGTCAGCCGGTAGGTCACGTCGGGCAGCCCGCCGCTGGCAGCGAGGATTCCGGCGTTTGCGACGCTGCAGGCGGGATCGCAGAGCTGCGTGTAGGTGAGCTTGTCGTTCATGTAGGTCAGCTCGGCGCCCATCTGGTAGCGCCCGCCGGGCTTGCCGGTGACGCCGATGCCCGCGGTGTCGTTGGTATCCTTGATCGAGGCATCGTAGCCGGTCGAGTGCCCCGCGTTCAGGGTCTGTTCGCCCCGCGACAGGTAGCCGGTGATCTTCCACGCGTCACTGACGGCGAACGCCGCATCGACGGTGTACATGCGCATGCCGGTGTTACGCAGGCCGTGATCGGTGGACGGGTGCGAGTACTTGTCTTTGCCGTCCTCGACGAAGAAGGTCAGGTCCAGTCGATCGGTGGGGGTCCAGTTCGCCATCAGCCTCACCTTGTCGCGCTTGCGGTCTTCGAAGATGAACGGGAAGATCGGCCGGCTGGTCGGGGTGCTGGGGCCAATGCCGTTGTTGAACGTGGCGCAGGTGGTGATCGAGGCGAGCCCGGTGTCGGCCTCGATGACGCCGGTGCCGGCGTTCGACAGGCCGCCAAGCCCTGTGCAGGCGAGCGACAGCGGCTTCAGCCACGGCGAATCGCCCTCGCGCTTGCTCGACTTGAAGCTGATCGACCCGGTGAGCGTCTCGGACATCATCTTCTTCAGCTCGAGCCGGTAACCGGTTTCGCTCAGCTTCTGTCTCAAGCCGCTCAAGCCCGCGACGTTCACGGTTTGGGTGAACGCGCCCAGGTCCTCCTTTTCGTGCTCCAACCCGCCCACGACGACAAAGTTGGCCGGCAGGCGGTAGTTCGCTTCCAGCCTGCCGTGCAGCTTTTTCGGCGAGTACTGGCCGTTGCTGAAGGTGTTCGCGCCCTCGAGGTTGTACAGAGCGACGGGCGTCTTGTCGTTTCTCTCGTCGTATTTCAGGTCACCGTGCAGGTGAAGGTTCGTCAGGGGACGCGCCGAAAACCCGACCTGGGCTTTGGTGATGTTGACCTCCCCGCCCAGGCTGCTGCGGCCCGCCGGCGCCCCTGCCAGCCCCATCGCCAGGAAGTCTTCGTTCTGGGTGGCGTGAGTGTAGGAGTACTTGAAGTTCACCTTGGTCTTGGGGGTGAGCGCATAGTTGCCGCTCAGGTACACCTGCTGCGCCTGGTTGTCGGGCCACAGCGCCACCGGCATGTTCATGATCGCCTGCAGGCCGGCGCTCAGCGGCAGAAGCGTCCCGGCGCCGTTGAGCAGGCCCGCGGGTACGCCGGGCGAGATGTTGCCGTAGGCGTTGGTGTAGAACGAACCGTAGTAGCCGCCCGAGAGGTTCAGCCTGCCATTGCTCCAGTTGAGTCTCGCGTCGAGTTGCCGGATGGTGGAGTCCACCGGTTCCGGCAGCATCAGCAGCGCCCAGCCGGTCGCCGCGGCCGTGGGGCCCCCGCATCCGGGTGCGGACACCGATGCGCACGCGAAGCCCTTGCCGAAGAAGCGCGCTCCGGTCTTGTCCTCGTTCTTGAAATTGACCTCGAGCTGCAGCGTGCCGCCGAACCATTTCTCGCCGTTGATGCTGAAGCTGCGGCGCTTCAATTCGAGGTTCAGGTCCTGCCCGGTGCCCGGGGCGCCCAGTATGGCTACGGCGGGGTTGGCGGTTCCGGCTCCCATCAAGCCGGTGTTGATGGTCCGCGGATCGTGGCGCACCAGCTCGCCATAGTCCGCCCAGACCTTGAAGTCGCCCAGTTGGCGGTAACTGAACGAAAGCTCCCGGTTGTCCAGGCCCAGATTGCGTCCTTCGAACGAAAACCATCGGCCGGAACTGGAATCGCGATTGACCAGGCTGAAGCCGAACAGGCCCACGTAATCGTGCTTGCGCAGGCCGTTGAACATCCCGAACCGCGCGCGGTCCTTCTCGTCGCCGCTCGCCGCGCCGATGCCGACGGATACGGAGCTGCCCGGGCCGGTGAGTTCGCCGATGTCCTGCGCGTGGGCGGGGGCGAAAGCCGCGGCCACCGCGATCGCGATGACGGATTGACCGAGCGGAACGACTTTATTCGCTGTTCTCATCGTCGCATCCTTCTTCTCAGCGCAGCATGAATTGCGGCGTCGGATTGGTGGCGCTCGGGTTGTTGCTGCCGTGCACCTGCGTGTGGCAGTTCAGGCAGCCCCGGGCCTGCGTGAAGTTCACGCCCGATTTGCCGCCGGTCGTCGCGGTCACCGTCACGCCGGGCTGGCCGCGGAGCTGGGCGATGAACCCGCCATGCGGCGTATGGCACTGGTGGCACAGGAACGGCGGCCGGACTTTCAGCATGCTGTCCGCGACGGTGCCGTGCGGGTTGTGGCAGAGCGAGCAGTCTTCGTTCACCGGTTCGTGCTGGTGAACGAACGGCCCGCGCTTCTCGGCATGGCACTGATAGCAGGTCTCCACGACACTGTCGCGCTTCATCAGCGCGCGCCCGATGGACCCGTGCGGATTGTGGCAGTCGGAGCAGGCCACCTTGCCTTCCAGGATCGGGTGGCGGAAGGTGCGGTTGACTTCGGCGCGCTGCTGCTTGTGGCAGGTGAAGCAGACCTCGGGTTGCGTCAGTTTGACGAGCACCCGGTCGGGGGAGTGCATCGAGTGGCAGCTGGTGCACGCGGTGCCGCGCGCCTGGTGGGTGCTCCCGTCCCAGTGGGTGCGCTTGCTGCCGCCCGCGTGGCAGGCGAGGCAGGTATCGTTCTTGTCGTCGGGGTGCATGGTCTTGCCGCCGGGGTTCATGATTCCCCCGACGCCCCGGCCGCCGCCCGCCTTGACGTGCGCCGATGCGTCCCCGTGGCAGGTCGAGCACTCCCCGGCGTTGGCCGGGCCGCGCGCGTTGCCTTTCTGGCCGTGTACCGAGTTCATGTAGGTCGCGACGGTGCCGGCGTGGCAGTCCTTGCAGGCATCCGGCCCGGGCCCGGCGGCGTGGGCGATGTTCCAAGCGACGAGCCCGAACAGCCCGCAAACGCCGATGAGCGCGCTTCTGAAATTCATCTTGTTGCTCCCTGTAGAACCCGGGTCGTGCACCGCCGGGCGGCTCGTTCGCCTGCCGGTGCTGCGGTTGGTTCCGAATCGCCGTGCCGGCGATTCCCGTGCGCGTCACTTGGCTTCGTGACTCGTTGCGCGTGTTCCAATAAGCCTACCATTCGGGTCGCGCAGATTTGTTTGAGAAAAGTCAAAACCGTTGGGCCCGGCGACTCTCCGGTTGCGACGCGGTCTCAGACCCAGAGGCTCTACCCGCAATGGCAAGCCCGTCGCGATGATCGTCAGCGAGGA
>JADZBS010000090.1 GCA_020851975.1 Gammaproteobacteria bacterium
CCGAGCGCCTGCGAGACCCGAGCGAGCGAAGGGCAGGATGCCCGCAGCGAGCGTCCCACCGATGGCGGCCGGCACGGGGACACGGGTGGCGACGATTGATGAGAGGTTCGCGAAGAAAGAATCGCGAAGAAAGAATCGCGACGGAGGACTCGCGAAGAAAGAATCGCGACTGGCGTCGCTCCTACCCGTCGCTCCTACCCGTCGCTGCTACCCGTCGCTGCTACCCGTCGCTGCTACCCGTCGCTCCTACCTGTCGCTCCTACGCGTCGCTCCTACGCGTCGCTCCTACCTGTGGCTGCTACCCGTTGCGCCGTCGGGGAGATCTATTTCGACTGGAAGCGCAGGCGCACGCTGCTGCGCTGTTCTACTGCCATGCCGTCGACGCGCACGGGTTCGAAGCGCCAGCGACGGATGGCGTCGAGTGCGGCGCGGTCGTAGTGGCCGGGCGGGCTTGAATCGATGACGGCGATGTCGCGTGGCACGCCGTCCGTGCCGACCAGGAAGCCGAGCTCGACCCAGCCGTCCGGCGCATCGCGCCGGGTGTTCACGCGCGGCTCGACGTAGCGGCGGAAGTGCAGTTCGCTCAGCGCGACGGCTGCCGGCCCCGGTGCAGTCGATGCCGGCGCCGCGGTGGCAGTCACCGGCTCGCTGGCGGCAGGTTCCACGGGCGCGGCTGGCAGGGCCGGCGCGGCAAACGTGGCAGGCGGGAAAGTCGGGGTTGTGACGGTGGTCGGGACGGTGGTCGCGGCAACCTCGGCAAGGGGCTTCGACGGCGACGGGGGCGCGGACTCGGCTGTGGTGCGGGGCACAGAATCCGCGACGCCGCGCCTCGTGTCCGGTGCAGGCCCAGCCACCGGCACGGGCGCTGCCGCCGGTGTTGCCAGTGGTGTGCTCACTGGTGCCGGTGGCGTGACAGCAGCCTGTGCCGGTGCTGGTGCTGGTGCGGGTACCGGTACCGGTTCCACCGGAGCCGGTGTGCCGGCCCCGGCTGCAGGTGCTGGCGTCGATGCGGCCGTGACCGGCGGGTCGTCCGGTGCTGGCGCGACAATCGGCGGCGGTGCGGGTTCGTCCGGCCACATCGCGACGAGGACAATGGCGGCCAGCGTCGCCACCCCGGCGGCCAGCGTGAAGCGTCCGCGAGGCGCTGCCGTGGCGGTGGATTGTGCCGCAGACGGTGTTGCCGGGCGGGGCAGTGGCAGCACCGGGGCGGGCTCATCCGTGCGGGCGGCCGTGAACTCGTGCAGGAACGTCGCCACGTTCGGCGTGCGCGCGGCACGACGGAAGGCGAGGGCCTGTTCGAGCGCCGCCCATTGCGAGGGCGCGAGCGTGCGGATCGGTGCCGGCCGCCGCCCGCTGCGTTCGGCGGCGAGCGCGTCGTGATGGCCGAAGGCGCGCCTGCCAGCGAGCATGCGATAGGCGACGCAGGCGAGGGAGTACACGTCGTCCTGCGGCGTCGGGGCAGCGCCTTCGAGCACTTCACAGCTCGCGTAGGCGGGAGTCCGGGCTTCGGTGTCGGGGTCGGCCTCGTTGGTGGCCGCTCGCGCGAGGCCGAAGTCGAGGAGCCGGGCCGTGCCGTCGGCCGTGACGATGATGTTGCCCGGCTTCACGTCGGCGTGGACGATGCCGCGGCCGTGGGTGAAGGCGAGCGCGCCGGCGACCTGGGTCAGGATCGGCTGTACCTCGGCCAGCGCGAGCGGGCGATGGCGCAGGCGCGTGAGCAACTCGCCGAGCGACTCGCCGTCGAGCCACTCCATGGTGAGGAAGGCGTAGTCGCCGTCGCGGTCGAAGTCGAAGACCCGCACGATGTGGGGATGCTGCAGGCGTTGCGCGAGCGCGGCTTCCTGTTGCAGCGACGCGAGGGCCTCGGCGTAGTGCGGCACGCCCGGCGTCACCAGCTTGATCGCCACCCAGGGGTCGGCGGCACCGGCCTCCTGGCGGCGCCGGTCGAGTGCCTTGAACACCTCGCTCATGCCGGTGGATTTCAGCCGGGCCTGCAGCACGAAGCGGTTGCGCAGCACGGCACCGGGGTAGAGGAGGGCTGCACGCGCAGGCGCCTCGTCCGGGTCGCCGACCGGGTTGTCCGGCCAGGCGGTGTCGCTGGCGGGTGAGGCTTCGTTGACGACATCCTCGGACCACTCGGTCGGCGTGTCGTCCTCCGCGTCGGGGCCGAGGTCGGCGGCAAGCGCGGCGTGTTCGCCCGTCGCGAGGCGCCCTTCCTGCAGGGCGTCGTCGAGGATGGCCTGGCAGGCGGGCAGGGCGGTCGGATCGGTCTGCAGCGCGGCAGCAAGCGCCGTGCGCGCCTGGTCGAGCGAGGCGACCCCGACCGCCAGGCCGTTCACGGCTTCGGCAAACGCCGTGGTCCGGGTACCGACGGATTTTTCCGGCAGGACGCTCGCCATGACTCGACCGCTGCTGCTCCCGGCGGGCGGTGGTGGCTGCCTGCCGTTGCTCGGACCCGACGCCGCGTGCAGGCGCGGGCGCCTGCCCGTGCCATGCAGCAGCGGCAGTCTAGCAACGCCCGGCGTCGTGCCCGGGTGATGCGCCTCACGCTTTTCGCGCGGCGGGCGTCCGGTGTCGGGCGGTCAGCCGGCGGCTGCGCGGTGCACGATGATGGCGGGTACCGGGCTCGCGTCGACCGGCGTGGAATCGAACCGCGGTGCCGCGCGCATGCGCCGCCGGTGCAGGTTGCTGGCGAGCACGCGGGCGCTCGCGGCACGTTCCTGGAGCGCATCGTAGCGGCGGCGATCCTCGTCCGCGCGGATGTCCTCGGGGGTGCCTTGCAGGTGTTGCTGCCAGAGCCGCTCGGCCCACTCGGCGCTTTTCTGCTTGTTCTTGTATCCCAGGTAATCCAGTACCTGGCCGACGACGTCGTTCATCGCATTCTTTCTTGTTGTTGTCAGGCTGCGAACGCCTGCAGATTCTAGGCAGCGCGATGGCGAATGCGAGGAACCGGGTCACTGCATTTCGACAAATGCCCCGTGCCTGTGCGGTTCCCGGCCATCGCGGTGCCGGCTTATGTCAGGCGCGCCGGGTGTGGCCGCCGTGGCGTGCGCGCCACGCGTGGCGGCAGCGAAGCGCCCTCAGGGCTTGACGGCCATGACGCCGGCGTTCTCGCGCCCGTCCATGCGGCCGAGGCCCCGGAAGTCGGTGCGGTCGATGAAGCCCGCCCGCTCCACGCGCAGCCCCGCCTCGATGCAGGTGCGCGCGAGAAGTTCGGCGTCGAGGAGGTTCATGAACGGCGGCTTGTCGATGTGCCGCTTCACGCCCGCGGTGGGCAGGTAGTCGTGCAGGCCGACGATGATGCCCGGCCAGCGCTCGCCGCGACGCTTGGCATTCTCGAAGGCCGGGATGGCCCGGCGCCAGATGCCGTAGGGCGTGTCGGTGACGAGGTACAGGCGTCCACCCGGCTTCAGCCAGTGCGCCATCCTGGCCACCGAGGCATCGATGTCCGCACCGTTCAGGAAATGCAGGACGCGCGAGCAGAGGATCGCCGCGAAGCGCGCCGGCGCGAAGTCGATCCCGGGCAGCGTCCCGGCCACGCATTCGAGGTGGTCGCGCAGCCGCTCCGGCACCTGGTCGGCGAGGATCTCGAGGTGCTTCGGTTCCATGTCGCTCGCCACCACGCGGGCGCCGGCCTCCAGCGCGGGCAGCGTGGCCGCCCCGTAGGCGCAGCCGAGGTCGAGGACCGGGTCGGCCGAGGAAGCGGCGAACCGGATCCAGTCGAGCGCGTACTCGTCGAGCACCTCGAACATGAAACCGGTTCCGTTGAGCGTCGGAACCATGGTCTTCACGCTGAACGAGGGGATCGGGGTGTCGCGGGTCCGTGGTTCCATGATCCGGCAGACCATAGCGCCCGCACCGCCGCGGGACAAGGTGGCGAGCGCTGGCCGGCAACGACCCTACTGCAGCGTGGACAGGCACACCGGTCCCGGTCGCCGCGGTGCGGCCGGCCTGTTTATACTGCCGGCAGTCAACCCACAACAACGGGTCTCCGACAGGGCGCGCTGCCTGCCGTCGCCTGCCGCCGGCGCGGTCGGTCCGCTGCCTGCTCCGGGGGCCAGCAGGAAAGCCACCGCCATGACCGAAACCACGACCGACGGACCGGAATTCACGGGCGTCGCGCTGCAGATGTCCGTCAAGGGCATCAGTCGCTGCACCGACCGCGCCTCGGCCCGCGCGCGCATCCGCGAGAACCTGCAGCGCATCGGCGAGTACACCACCACCGCTGCCAGCTTCCACCGGTTCTTCTACGGGGTGCCCGTCAGGCTCGTGGTGCTGCCCGAGTACGTGGTGACAGGCTTCCCGCTGAAGGAGTCGCCCGCCGTATGGCGGGACCGGGCCTGCCTCGAGCAGAACGGGCCGGAGTATGAGGAACTCGGGCGCATCGCGCAGACGAACGACCTGTTCCTGGCGGGCAACGTCTACGAGATCGACCCGGCATTTCCCGAACTCTACTTCCAGACCTGCTTCATCATCGGCCCGAACGGCAACGTGATCCTGCGCTACCGCCGGCTGACCTCCTGCTTCGAACCCACGCCGCACGATGTCTGGGACCGGTACCTCGACGTCTACGGGCCGGAGAGCATCTTCCCGGTGGCGCGCACGGAGATCGGCAACCTCGGCACGATCGCTTCCGAGGAGATCCTCTACCCGGAGATCACCCGCTGCGTGGTGATGCGCGGTGCCGAGATCATCTGCCACCCGACGAGCGAACCCGGCAGCGCCGATCTCACCATCAAGGAGATCTGCCGGCGTGCGCGGGCGATCGAGAACATGGTCTACGTCGTCGCCGCCAACACCGCCACGATCGACGACATCCCCATCCCGCCCTACACCTGCAGCGCGATGTCGAAGATCGTCGACTACAACGGCCACATCCTCGCCGAGGCCGCGCAGGGCGGCGAGGCGTTCAATTCCAACGCGGTGATCGACATCGGTGCGCTGCGCCGCACCCGCCGGCGCACCGCCATGGCCAACGTGATGTCACGCCAGCCGTTCCGGATCTACGCCGACAGCTACGCGCAGGCCAGCTTCCACGAAGGCAACTACCTGCTGCGTGACGGTAAGGTCGTCGAGCCGCCGGACCGCGACACGTTCCGTCGCCGCCAGTCGGCCAACATCGAGCGGCTGGTGAAGGCGGGGCTGCTGTAGCATAGGATCAGTCCCATGACTTCCACGCTCACGGATCGTCGCCAGATCGTCCAGGCGGGCGGTGCCCTCGCCCTCGCGCTGTCGCTGAAGTACGCGCCGGCCGGCGCGGCTGGTGAGCTGGCGGCGCCCTACGGCCGCTGGGAAGACCTGATGCGGCACAAGTGGACCTGGGACCGCGTGGTGCGCGGCAGCCGCGGCATCAATTGCACGGGCCACTGCGCTTTCAACGTCTACGTGAAGAACGGCATCGTCTGGCGCGAGGAGCAGCAGGGCGAGTACGGCCGCTCCGGCGACGACACGCCCGACTACGGGCCGCGCGGCTGCCAGAAGGGGGTGCGCCAGGCGAAGTACATGTACGGCCCGCAGCGCGTGCTCTACCCGATGAAACGCGTCGGGGCGCGCGGTGCTGGCAAGTGGCAGCGCATCAGCTGGCAGCAGGCAGCCGATGAAATCGCCGCGAAGTTCATCCACCACGCCACCGAGTCGGGTCCGGAGTCCATCACCTTCGCGATGGGCACGCAGATGATCCTGAAGCGGGCCTCCTTCGCGTCGCTGTTCCGCTTCTGCAATGTCAGCGGCATGATCTGCCCGGAAACCTTCGCCGGCGTGGGCGACCTGCCGGCAGGCGCCCACATGACGCTCGGCAACAGCCTGCCCGGCGACAGCATGGCGGCGGTGTTCAAGTCGAAGTGCTGCCTGGTGTGGGTGTGCAATCCGGCCGCCACGCGCATCCCGGATGCGCACTTCTTCTGGGAGGCGCGCTACAACGGTACCGAGGTCGTCACCATCGCGCCGGAGTTCAACGCCAGCGCGATCCACTCCTCGAAGTGGGTCAACCCGAAGCCCGGCACCGACACGGCGCTCGCCATGGCCATGGTGCAGACCATCATCGCCGACCGGCTGATCGACTGGGACTACGTGCGCGAGCAGACCGACCTGCCGTTCCTGGTGCGCGCCGACACCGGCAAGTTCCTGCGCGGCACCGACCTGGGGCTCGCCGGCGAGGGCGCCGGCCACACCTTCTATATGTGGGACGAGGCGACCGGCGCCCCGGTCGTGGCCCCGGCGACCGGCGTCGTGAAGAAACCCGCGCCACCCGGTGCCCCGCCCGAGGGCCACCTCGGCCTCGGTGCCATCCGCCCGGCCGTCGAGGGTCGCTGGACCGTGCGCACCGCCTCGGGCAGCACGGTCGAGGTCACCACGGTGTTCGAGCTCGTGAAGGAGCTCTGCAACCGCGACTACACCCCGGAACGGGCGCGCGAGGTGACGGGCGTGCACCCGGATGTCACACGCCAGGTGGCGCGCAGCTTCGCACGCTCCGGCGCCGGCATGATTTTCTCCGGTTATCGCTCCTGCAAGTGGCTGCACGGTGACAAGCTGCACCGTGCCTGGCTCCTGATGTGCGCCCTCACCGGCAACACCGGCCGGGAGGGTGGCGGCATGCAGGTCACGCAGCTCGCCCGGGGCGACGGCGTGCTGAGCTACGTGTTCGCCGGGATCGGTCCGCGGCTGAAGATCGCCGCGATCTCGATCTGGGACTACGTCCACGGTGACGGCAAGGCCCTGAACGAGAATGCCTACGGTGCCGAACTCGCCGAGCACGTCGACCGGCACTTCCGCGAGGCGGTCGCCAATCGCTGGCTGCCGGACTACGGCCGCGTGCCCTGGAAGATGGCGATCATGGCCGGCCACAACCCGGCGAACTGGCGCGCCTCGGGCACGCGCTGGCGGGAGAGCGTGTTCGGGCAGCTCGACACCATCGTCGCCATGGTCCCCGACATGGGCGTCACGGCGATGTACGCCGACTACGTGCTGCCGATCTCGCACCACTACGAGCGCCAGGACATCACCATGGAGGGGCGCACGCCCTACCTGCAGGCGCTCGACCAGGCCGTGCCGCCGCTCGGCGAATCGGTGGACGACTTCACCGCCATCCTGCGGCTCACGGAAGCGATCAGCCGGCAGGCGCGCGCGCAGGGCATGGCGCCGATCAAGGACAGCTTCCACGGCCAGCCGATCGAGCACGACTACGCGCGCATGCACGAGCTGATGACGCTCGGCGGCAAGGTGAACGCCACGCGCGACATCGTGCAGATGATCATCGACAACTCCTACGGGGTGCCGAAGGTGTCGTTCGACGAACTGCGCGAGCGCGGCTTCATCCGCGTCGAGGACTCCGCGCAGACCCAGTTCGGGCCAGGCTCGCCGTACTCGTACGAGACCCTGCGCAGCACGCGCGACAAGGTGCCGTACGAGACGCTCACCGGCCGCCAGCAGTACTACATGGACCACGACTGGTTCCTCGCCGAGGGCGAGCAGTTGCCGGTGCACAGGGAGCCGCTCGCCAATCCGGGCCACTCGGCGCGCCTGACCATGGGGCACGCCCGCCACGGCATCCACAGCATGTGGCGCGACGATGCGCTGCTCGTCCACCTGCAGCGCGGCGAGCCAGACGTCTACGTCAATGCCGAGGACGCCCGGGCGAAGGGCGTGGCCGATGGTGATCTCGTCCGCGTGTTCAACAACCACGGCTCGTTCGTCGCCATGGCCCATACCAGCGGCGGGATGCAGCCGGGGCAGTTGTTCATGTACCACGGCTGGGACCCGATGATGTTCCGGGGCCGGCAGAACTTCAGCGCCGTCATTTCCACCGGTGGCCTGCTCAAGCCGACCTCGCTGGTCGGCGGCTACGGCCATCTCGGCTACCGGGCCCCGGACTACGTGCCGAACCTCACCTTCCACGACAGCACGGTGAGCTTCGAGAAATACGTGGAACCCACCAGCGCCAGCTGACCCGAACCCCTCACACCCGTAGGAGCGACGCCAGTCGCGACTGACTCCAAGGTACTTCCGCATGACCACCCGCCAAGTCGCCATGGTGATGGATCTCAACAAGTGCATCGGCTGCCAGGCCTGCACCGCGGCCTGCAAGTCGCTGTGGACCGACGAGGCAGGCCAGGAGCACATGTTGTGGAACAACGTGGAGACCAAGCCCGGCCCCGGCTATCCGCGCGAGTGGGAGGAGAAGGGCACGCGCAGCGGCTGGAAGGACGGCAAGGTCCAGTTCGGCGGACTGCACGAGGACAAGGACTTCGGCACGCCGGTGGCGCTCAACCACGAAGCCGTCTATTTCCAGGGCACCGAGGCGCGGCTGCAGCGTACCGAGCCGCTCGAGTACGGCCCGAACTGGCACGAGGACAGTTCGTCGGGCACCTACCCGAACAACTACCACTTCTACCTGCCGCGCCTGTGCAACCACTGCACCAAACCCGCCTGCCTCGAGGCCTGCCCGGTGCGCGCCATCTACAAGCGCGAGCAGGACGGCATCGTGCTGGTCGACCAGGACAAGTGCCAGGGCTTTCGCCTCTGCAACCAGGCCTGCCCGTACGACAAGGTCTATTTCAATCACGTCCGGCGCAAGAGCCAGAAGTGCATCTTCTGCTTCCCGCGCCTGGAGCAGGGGGTCGCGCCGGCCTGCGCGCGGCAATGCCCGGGGCGGTTGCGCTTCGTCGGCTATCTCGAGGACGACGGTCCGATCGCCAAGCTCGTCCGCGAGTGGAAAGTCGCGCTCCCGCTGCACCCGGAATACGGCACCGAGCCCAACGTCTTCTACGTGCCGCCCATCCTGCCGCCGGCCTTCGATGCGGAAGGGCGTTTCGACGAGGACAACCCGCGCGTGCCGATGGAGTACCTGCGCTACCTCTTCGGGCCCGAGGTCGACGCCGCGTTGATCACGCTGCACGAGGAGATGGAGAAGAAGCGCGCGGGCAAGCCGAGTGAACTCATGGACCTGCTGATCGCGCGCGACTGGAAGAGCCTCTTCAACATTCCCGACGTCAGGATCGCCTCGACGCTGGACGGCAGCTTCCCGGGCGCCGGTTGACGCTACGCGGTGCCGCCCCGCGATCCGGCGGCACGGGTTGATCCCGGGATACCCAGGACATCCGGATTGGGGCAAATTCTTCGCTTCGCCGCCGCTGTCCCCCTGCGCGCAATGCCGCCAGGCCGCACGGCTGGAATGGCCCGGGATCCCGTCGCCGGAGTGCGCTCAAATGCTGGTCTTGTATGGCATCAATCTTTCGACATTCACGCGCAAGGTGCGGCTCGCGCTGGCCGAGAAGGGCCTTGATTACCGGCTGGAAGTGGCTGCCATGGGCTCGCCGAAGGTCCGCGCGCTGCATCCCCTCGGCAAGATCCCGGTCCTGGAGGACGACGGCGTGGTGATACCGGATTCCTCTGTCATCATCGCCTACCTGGAACGGTCCCGGCCGGCGCGGCCGCTGTATCCCGACGGTACGCGGGATCTCGCCCGCGCGCTCTGGCTGGAGGAGTACGCCGACACGCGACTGCGCGAAGCTACGCTGCCGTATTTTTCCGAGCGGGTGGTCAAGCCGGTGTTCCAGGGCAAGCCGGGCGATGCCGAGTTGCTTGCGCGTGCCGAAGCCGGTCGTGACGAGTGCTTCGATTACCTCGACAGGGAACTGCCAGGCGCACCGTTCGCGGTCGCCGGGATGCTGTCGGTGGCGGACATCGCCATTGGCGCCCAGCTCGTCACCTACCAGCAGGGCGGGGGTGAGATTGACGCGGCGCGCTGGCCGCGGCTGGCAGCCTCTGCGGGGTCGCTGGCGCGCAGGCCGGCATGGGCGGCGATGCGGGCCGAGGAAGAGGCGGCACTTGCGGCGGCGAGGGCGCGCCGCGGCTGACGCTCCCGATCGCGTTACTCGGTGGTTTCGCTCTCGGGTTCGGCTGCGGACTCTTCTTCCTCGAAGCTCGCTGTTCATGTGACTGGCTGTGCATGCCCGTCTTGCCGTGACCTCATGGCTGGAGGGTGTGCTCGGCCATTCGATCAACTGTCGCATCGTCGCGCCCCGACGTTGTTATGATGGCAGCATGAAGCCGACACCGACGCGGCCACTGGTGTTCCTCGCCCTGCTGGCCGTCGCCGCGGGCAGTCTCGCCGGCGACCTGAGCCCCGAGGAGCGCGCCGCGAAACAGGCGGAACTCGATCGCCAGTGCGAGACCGCGCGCGAACGGAAGCTCGCGCCGATCCGGGCGGAAATTTACGACGAGTGCGTCAACAAGCTGCGCAAGCAGCCTGAATACTGCCGGCGGTATGCGGATGGCTACAACGGCGAGCGCGCCGGGGCTGCGCCGCGCTTCTACGAGTTGCCGGAGTGCGTCGCCGCCTTCGAGTTCCGTACGAACCGGCGGCGTCCCTGACAACGATATCCCGGTACTTCGGGACCGTTTGCCGCGCCCGGCTCGACACGCAGCGCTCGCCGGCTGCTGCGACTGAGTTGAGTAAACTGCTCCCGATTGGTCAGAAGGTGTAGGTCAGGCCGAGCGTCACGACCGGATAGATTTCGTACTTGTCGATATCGTCTTCCAGGTCGCTCTCTTCCTGTTGCAGGGCCGCCTGGAGCTGCGGATCACCGCTCAGCGTGCCGCCGGTGGAGCTGAGCTCGACATTCGGGGAGCCCTGGAACAGGACGCCGAGGTCGAAGCTGAACCCGAAGCCGCCGTCGTCACCGCCGCGGCTGCGCCAGCCGAGGCCGAGATAGGGCGCAACGCTGTCGAAATCCACGCCGGCTCCGAGCCGGCCGACCTCGGCTGTGGTGAAGGTCGCCCCGCCGATGTCGTAGGTCCCGCCGGCATCGGGCACGCCCTCGGCGTTGACTTCGTTGGCGTTGGCAAAGGCGCCGCCGGTCACGCGGAAGATGCCGCCGAACGGATGCCAGTCGAGGTACAGGGCGCCGGAGCTCAGGTCGAGGTCGCCGTCGTACCGGATGCCGCCTTCCTCGCCGTCTTCGCTGTAGGAGAAGGCGTAGCCGGCGGCCCGCACCACGAGATGGTCATTAAAGGACCAGCCCGCCTCGGCGCCCAGGCCGAGCGTGCTGGCGGCAACGCCCAGCGACGCCTCGCCCGCCAGCGCCGGACTGGCGGTTGCTGCCAGACCCAGCAGCAGTACGCTGCGCATTCGTGAAACGCTGCTCGCATCCATGCCCAGGTTCCCGGAATTCGCCCACAGGGGCGACCGGCAGGATGCCCCAGGCCGCTACGGAAAAGGGTGAGCTGTGGCGCAATTTCGCCAGCACGGCGCGCCAGGCGGGCCGTGAGCGTAGCCGTCAATGCAGTGACGGCCGGTGCGGTGCTAGGCCAGACGCCGGCGCAGGCGTGGGACGCAGGCAGCCACGGCGGTGATCGCCAGCCAGGCGGCCGGCGGCAGCGGAATCTGCGGAACACCTTCGAGGCTCGAGAAATACACCGTCGCGTCCAGGACGCCATCGGAGGTGTCGGCGACGATGAAGCGCAGCGTGTTGCCGGTCGGATCGACGCTGCCGGCGAAGGTCAGCACCGGGTTGCCGCCCGGGGCGAGGATGCCGTCGAGTTCGGTGCCAGTGAGTGCCGTCATGCCGGGGTGGCGCACATTCACGGGCGCGCCATCGACGAAGGCGATGTTGGTGCCGTTCAGGAACATCCCGAAGCCGTCGATATACTCGGAATCGACCCATTCCGGGTATTCCTCCGTCCCGAACACGACATTGAAGGCCACCTGGTCGAAGCCAGGCTGCATGTCGAAGTCGATGACGAGCTCGGTGACGTCGAAGTGGTCATAGGTTTCCGGCGGGTCGAGATCCGGCCGGCTCGTGATCGGATCGAGCAGTGCTTCCTGGGCCGCCGTCGCTGGTATGCCGGTGGCGTCGGGCGCCGGCGGGTAGGTCGTGCCGTACGCCCAGGTGTTGTTCTCGACGGTGTTGATGCCATCGCCATAGCCCGGGATGACCGGTTCTGCCATCCCGCTGACGAGCAGGCCGGCGACGCCACCGGTGCTGAGGACGATCCCCGATCCGATGCCGTAGGTCCCGCTCGCGTTGGTGTAGGTGCCGGACGAGGTGATCTGCGCCTGCGCGTCGAGTCCGAAAGCCAGCGTCTGGTGATGGCCGTTCAGGGTGACGCCGGTGACGACGATTCCGGTGCCGCCGCCCCCGAGCAGCGCATTGACGAGCGTCGTGGTGTCCTGGGTGGGACTGATGACGATGGCGCCGGCGGGCAGGGTCACAAGACCCGCCAGGGCAGCCATGATCCAAGTAAAAACAAAGCGTTGACGGAACAGTTTCATTGTTCTTCTCCCGTCAGGCAGGCACCGGCGAAGGGCTGGTGCCCTGCGTGCTGCAATCGAAGCTACACCAGTTGCACCGGCCGGTAAAGCCCTCCGGCGGCCGGGCGTTCAGGGTGTGGCGGCGCGCCGGGGTCCGAGCACGAAGACTTCGTCGGCGATCGGCGTGCCGATCTCGGCTGAAGTCCAGCGGATGTCGATGCTCTTCACGCCCTCGTAGTAATGGCGCACGCGCCCGGGCTGCAGGAAACCGCCGGGACCGACGCGGTAGAACTCCGAGTACAGGCGCTGGTGCCAGCCGCGCGGCGAAAGCCAGGCGGCCGAGCGGATGCTGTAGTCGGCCCGGGCGATGCCGAAGGTCGTCGTCTGGCCCGCCGGGTCCGTGACCCGCACGATGTAGCAGGGGTGCCCCTCGACCTGGTCGTCGAGCATGCGCTCGACGCGAAAGCCCTCGGCGAGGGCAAAACGGATGGCGCTGAAACCGAAGCCGCTGCCTTCATCGCTGGCCGCACGCGCACCGCTCACCGGCCCGTTCTGATCGTAGGAACGTTCGCCGTCGAAGGCGGTCTGGAACAGCAGCCGGTCACCGGCCCAGGCGTCGAGCCGGAACTTGCCGCTGCCGGCATGCGCCTGGCGCAGGTCGGTGGGGTAGATGCGATACATCTCGTAGCGGTCGGCCGTGACGCAGGCCTCTGGCCGGCCGTCGCGGCAGAGCGTTGCGTGTCCGCGCATGATGTTGCTGCCCGCCCTGAGCCAGGCGGCACCGCCGGCGGCCGCATGGGTGCGCGCGACGATCTCGCTGGCCGTGAGCGTGGCCTGGTCCGCGGCAGCGGCCGTCCCGGCGTCACCAGCGGTGGCGGGTGTCGCCGGTGCGGCCAGCAGGAGCGGCGCCGGCACGAGCAAGCCGGCGACGGCAGCGAGGATCAGTAGACCTCGTGGCGGCTGCCGGCAGGAAGAGATTCGCGGGGTGTTCGGCATGGCCCCATTGTAGGGGGAGCCGGGCGCGCGGAACACCAGGCCGCCGCGCGCGTGGTTCGCGCGGCCGACGCTCACCGATGGACGTTCACACGCGGATGTCGATCACCGAGCCGAGCGTTTCGCTGGCGCGGCGCAGGGCGGCGGCATTGGCCTCCGCGGCCCGCTGCTGCTCGGCGCTGCGCACGGCCGCGCCGGTCAGGTCGGCGGTGGCGCCATCGACGCCGGAGTGCGCCACGGTCTGGGCCTCGCGGCGCAGGCCATCGAGGCTGCGTCGCAGCCCGTAGAGACTGGTGGCCAGGGTGCCGAATCCCGTCGTCATGCATCGCGCCCGCCGTGCACCGAACCCGCGGCCAGACTAACGTGCCGGCAGGCCTGTGCGCGACCGGCTTGGGACATAAGCGTGGACCCCGCTACCATTATTCGCATGACTTCGCGGGCACCGGTGACGTTTCGCGGCGTGGTGTACTCCACGGGCCTGGGCCGCACCTGCCCGGCCTGCGGCCAGGCGCTGGCGCAATGCGCCTGCGCACGCGACAAGGCAAGCGGCGCGAAGCCACCCGGCGACGGCATCGTGCGCGTCAGCCGCCAGGTGCAGGGCCGCAAGGGCAAGGGCGTCACCGTCGTCACCGGCGTGCCGCTCGCTGGCGCGGAACTCGACGCGCTCGCTGCGCAGCTCAAGAAGCGCTGCGGCAGCGGCGGCACGGTGAAGGACGGCGTCATCGAGATCCAGGGCGACCATCGCGATGCGCTGGTCGCCCTGCTCGGGCAGCGCGGTTGGACGGTGAAGCGTGCCGGAGGGTAGCATCGGCCCATGACGCATTTCTTCCTGCGCGCCGCGATCGCCTCGCTCGGTCTGTGGCTCGCCAGCACGATGGTCGATGGCCTCGCCTTCGAGAGCGGTGGCTGGCTGATCCTGGCCGCCGTCCTGCTCGGACTCGTCAATGCCGTGGTGCGTCCGCTGGTGGTGCTGCTCACGCTGCCGCTGACGGTGGTCACCCTCGGGCTCTTCCTGCTGGTCGTCAATGGCATCATGCTGGCACTGGTGGCGGGCCTGCTGCCCGGCATGGCCATCGGCAGCTTCTGGGACGCCTTCTGGGGCGCGATCATCGTGAGCGTGGTGAGCTGGATCGGCTCGGCAATCGTCGGGCCGCGCGGCGGCATCCAGGTCACCATCCATCGTGAGTGAGCCGGGGCAGGGAGCACAGCCATGGCCGAGATGACCCTCGTCATTGCCAACAGGAATTACTCGTCCTGGTCGCTGCGTGCGTGGCTGTTCCTGCGCAACGCCGGGGCCCGCTTCCACGAAGTGCGCATCGCGCTCGGCGAGCCGCAGACGCGCGAGCGCATCGCGCGTTATTCCCCGTCCGGCCGGGTGCCGGTGCTGACGGACGGTGCGCTGACGGTGTGGGACTCGCTGGCGATCTGCGAGTACGTCAACGAAGTGGTGGCCGGCGGCAGCGGGTGGCCGGCGGAACGTGCGGCCCGGGCCGAGGCGCGCGCCGTGTCCGCCGAGATGCATGCTGGCTTCATGGGGTTGCGCAGCGAGATGCCGATGAACATCCGCGCGCGCCGCCGTGTGGTGCTCTCGCCGGCAGCGCAGGCCGACGTCGCCCGTGTGCTCGGCTTGTGGGACCACTGCCGCGCGCGGCATGCCGCCGAGGGGCCGTGGTTGTTCGGCCGCTTCTCCATTGCCGATGCGATGTATGCCCCGGTGGTGTTCCGCTTCCAGACCTATGGGGTGACACTCGCCGGTCGCGCGGCGGAGTATGTCCGGACCGTGCTGGCCGATGCCGCCGTCCAGGAGTGGGCGGGGGCGGCGCGCGCGGAGAGCGAGACCGTGCAGGCCGACGAGGTGGGTGAGCCGGTGTGACCGGTTTGGCAGACAGCCCCCGGGGTGTCATCCTGCGGTGCGGGAGCGGCGTCAACCGCGACCTGCGTCCGCGCGCCCGGGAAGGCGCCCCGCAAGAATCCGCCGAGGATCCCCGGCCAGGAACGGAATCACCATGACCGCAAACTCGCTGCTCGCCCGCACCGGGCAATCCTGGAAATTCGTCCTCGGCGTCGCCGCGCTCCTGGCAGGCAGCATCGCACCGCTGTTCGAGGCGAGCGGCATCGGCTGGACGGCGGGCACCGTCATCGCCTGCGCTGGCTACGCCTTCACGCTGCTTGCCGTGCGCTGCCCGGCCTGCGGCAGCCGCTGGTTCTGGCAGGCGGCGCTCGACGCCGCCGTGTATGCCCCGATCTTCAAGGGCCCTGCCTGCCCGGCCTGCCGGCGCGACTACAGCGGCGGCTGAGGCATCACGGCGCGGAGAATCGGCATTCCGCCCGTTGTCACGCTACGCGGTGCAGCGGAGAATGACGCAGCCATCCGGTGCCTGGCGGGGTGTCGAGGGGCAGCGATGAGCGCAAGCGCAGGACAGCTTCGCAACGTGGGCCGTGCACGGCGGCGGGGCCGGGCCGTGGCCGTGGCGCTGTGTGTCGGCTGGCTCGCTCCTGCGACGGCGGGCGCCGGCATCGTGTTTCGCGAAGCGGAGACCGTCGAGGGCGCCGCCGGCAACTCGCGGCAGATCCGCCAGGTACTGGCCGAGGGCGAGGCCTGCAAGGTCGTGCTGGAGGACGCCGGCGAGTCGCTGCTGCCGGTCGGCACCTACATCCTCGCCACCACGGTCGATGCCTTCCTCGTCGATCCGGCCGGACGCACGATCGCGCCACTCGATCCGACCACGATGGTGCCGGCGGCCAGCGCGTCGGAGCCGGCGGGCTCGCTCGCCGCCACGGACGTGGTGCTCGACCTGCTGTTCGAAGCCCCTGGTCCTGAGCTGCTCGGGTTGCCGACGCGCCACCTGGTGTATCGCCTGCGTTACGACGACGACGCGGCAGATGCAGGCGAACCGTCACGACCGGCGCCGCGCGAGGAACGCCACGAACTCTGGGTAACACCGTGGCCGCCGGGCGAAGTGGCAGCGGAGGCCTGGATGAAACTGCGCCTCGCCGAAGATGGCGGGCCTGGCGTCGAGCGCGCCGACCTGCGCGAGGCACTCGGACAGATGTACGGCCAGGGTTTCGTGCTGCGCCAGTCGATCGAGCGCGGTGCGCGGTCAGGGGCGCCCGGCACGGAGCGGCGCATCGACCAGCGCGTGCTGCGCGAGGTCACGTCCCTGGCGTGGGCCCCGGTCGCCGCCGCGGAGTTCGAGCGGCCGCAGGGCTATGCGCACACCGAATTCCTCGCCCCACCCGACGGGACTGCGGACGCACCGGCGGCTCCGGCGGCACCCGCCCGGGAAGGGACCTGACCGCCGATGGCCAGGACTGCCGCGCCGCGCCTCTACCCCGGTGCCTGCCATTGCGGAGCGCTCGAGTTCACCTTCGAGACGGCGCTGTCACCGCAGCGCTGGCCGGTGCTCGCCTGCCAGTGCGGCTTCTGCCGCAGCCACGGTGCGGCGACCACGGCCGATCCGCGTGGCGAGGTGCGGTTCACCTACGCCTACCCGGATCGCCTGCGTCGTTATCGCTTCGCGTTGCGGAGCACCGACTACTTCGTCTGCCGGGAGTGCGGCTGCTACCTCGGTGCCGTGATGATGACCGGCGTCGGTGCCGTGGCTGCCATCAACGTCAACGTGCTGCGGGAACGCCCGCGCGGCCTCGCGGCTGCGAAGACCGCCAACGGCTATCGCAGCGAGTCCCTCGAGGAGCGCCGGGCGCATCGTCGTGCGCAGTGGACGCCGGTATTCGGACCGGTGTGAGGCGCCCGATGGGCGCGGCAGGTTCAGGCTGGTGGCGTGGGGTGCAGGCTGGCCAGCGCCTGTCGCAGGCGTTCGACTTCCGCTTCCAGGTGTTCGACCCGTTCGACGAGGCCGGGCGGCGCCCCGGCCGGTGCCGGTGCGGCGGCCTCGGCTACCGGCATCGGTTCACCACCGCAGAGCAGGTGCGTGTGGCGCACGTCGCGCTGGCCCGCAGCCCTGGCGAGCGGCGTGACGAACGGCCCGGCGCTGTGCGTGCCCAGCGCGCGTAACGCCGCCTCGACGGCGGCGATGTCTGCCACGGGCGCCAGGCGCTGGCAGCGGGTGCGCAGCTCCCCGGCACTCTGCGGTCCGCGCAGCAGCAGTTCGCAGACGACGGCCCGCTCGAGATCGGTGAACTGCAGCGGGCCGAATTCGGTGTTGCAGAACGCCTGCCGGTACTTCGCCACGCGCCCGCCATAGCCGGCGCGGTTGCTGACGAGGTGTCGCTTCAGGAGACCATCGACGATCTGCTGTACCTCGGTTTCGCCGAGCTCGAGCACCGGGTCGCGGTTGCTCTTCTGGTTGCAGGCGCTGGTCAGCGCGTTGAGCGACAGCGGATAGTTCTCCGGCGTGGTGACCTCCTTCTCCATGAGGCAGCCGATGACGCGCGCTTCCAGCGGCGTGAGCACGAGGGCCATTACCGTCTCCTTGCCGGCCGTCAGTCGAGCACGTGCGAGACCAGGCCGTCGGCGAGCTTGGGCTCGAACCAGGTCGACTTCGGTGGCATCACCTGGTTGGCATCGGCGACCGCCATGAGGTCGTCCATGCTGGTCGGGTAGAGGGCGAAGGCCACGGCCATCTCGCCGCTGTCCACGCGTTTCTCCAACTCACCGAGGCCGCGCATGCCGCCGACGAAGTCGATGCGCCGGTCGGTGCGCGGGTCGCGGATGCCGAGCAGCGGGTCGAGGAGGTTCGCCTGCAGCAGGCTCACGTCGAGCCGCGCCACGGGATCGGCGGGCACCAGCGACGGGCGGATGGCCAGCCGATACCAGCGTCCGGCGAGGTACATGCCGAACTCGCCGGGTCGTGTCGGCCGCGCCGGAGCATCCGCGCCGGCGACGGTGAAGCGTTCGCCGATGCGCTCGAGCAGGCCGGCGGCGTCGTGGCCGTGCAGGTCGCGCACCACGCGGTTGTAGTCGAGGATCTGCATCTCGTCCTGCGGGAAAGCGACACAGAGGAACGACTCGTAGGACTCCTCGCCGGTGGCGTGCGGGTTCTGCGCCCGGAGCATCGCGGCCACGCGCGAGGCCGACGCCGAGCGGTGGTGGCCGTCGGCGATGTAGAGCGCGGCCATGGCGTCGAAGTGCCGGGTCAGCGCAGCGACGGTGGCCGGCTCGTCGATCCGCCAGAGCGCATGGCCGATGCCGTCGTCGGCGGTGACGTCGTCGAGGGCCGCACCGTCTGCCACCCGCGCCAGGATCGCCTTCACGGCCGGCGCGGGCTTGTAGGCGAGCAGCACCGGTCCGGTCTGGGCGCGCAGCGCCGTGATCTGGCGCACCCGGTCGTCTTCCTTGTCGGGACGCGTGAATTCGTGCCGGCGGATGCGGTTGGCGTCGTAGGCCGCAACGCTGCCAGCGCAGACGATGCCGGTCTGCACGTGATCACCCATGCGCAGGCGGTAGACGTAGTAGCACGGCTGCGCATCGCGCACCAGCACGCCTTCGGCGATCAGGCGGCGGAAACCCGCCGCGCCCTGCGCATAGACCCGCGGGTCGTGCGGGTCGATGCCCTCGGGCAGGTCGATCTCCGGCTTCGAGATGTGCAGGAAGGAGTCCTGCCGCCCGCGGGCGCGCTGGCGCGCCTCGGCGCTGTTCAGCACGTCGTAGGGCGGGGCAATGACGCCAGCGGCACGGCCTGGCGCGGGGCGCAGGCCGCGCAGGGGCTTGATGAGGGTGGGCATGCCGGCGTCAGGCGCTCTGCAGGACCTCGAGCGCGGCGCGCTCGCCCGACTCCATGGCGCCTTCCATGCCACGGTTCGACACCGCCGTGTGCTCGCCGCAGAAGTGCAGCCGTCCGTGGGCCTTGCCGACGACGCCGGCAAAGGCCGTCACCTGGCCCGGTTCCCACACGGCCCAGTCACCCAGCGCGAACGGGTCGTTCTTCCAGGACTGCCAGGCGAGGACTTCGAGCTGGCCCTTCGCGGCCGGGCGCAGTCGCTCGATCTCGCGCACGATGCCGGCGCGTGCCTCGGCCTCCGGCATGCGGTCGAAGCGCGCCGCGTGCGCACCGCGCAGCCAGGCCGTGAGGCTCGTGACCTGCTTCGGATCGCTGCCCTTGCGCTCGGCGGTGACGAGGGCGAGGGCGCCGTCGCTGGTGAAGCTCGCGGCACCGCCGTCGTCCTCCCAGAAGGGACGCTTCGTCGCCAGGTGCGCGAGGCTGATCGTCTGCACGCCGAGTTCGCGCACGGCCTTCGCCTGCGTTGCCGGCAGCGCCGGCTCGATGCGGATCGTGCGCAGCACCGTGGTCGGGATCGAGCACACGACATGATCGGCCCGGTAGCGCTGTCCTCCCTCGCAGTGCACCTCCACGCCCTGGCCGTCGGCGCCAATGGCGACGACTTTCCGGCCTAGTTCCACCGGGTTCTTCAGAGCCTTCGCCATGGCTTCCGGGATCGCCTGGTTGCCACCGACGGCCGTGTAGCTCATGGCCTTGCCCCGGGCGAGTTCCATCTGCACCTGCTGGAACTTCATGGAGCCGAGCGTCATCAGGGCGGAGACGTTGCGTGCCGAGTCGCCTGTGCCCGGGCCGATGTCGTAGGCGATGTGGATCATCTCGTCGGACCAGCCGAGGCCTTTCAGCCAGTCGTGCAGCGACACGTCGAGGGCAGCGTGCGCCGGATCCAGCCAGGCGTCGTTGGTGGCGAGCGGATTCTTCGGGCCGACGACGGCACCGAGAAAAGCCCAGGGCGGCAGCTTCTTCAGCGGCTCCGGGAAGGGGTTGTGCGGGTGCGTGGGCCAGGCCGAGAGCGGCACGCGCTCGGTACCGAGGTACAGGTCGCGCTGGAGGAAGAACGGGAATATCGGCGTGAGATCCACCAGGCCGACGCCGTAGGCGGCGCAGGCGCTGATGAGGCGTGCGTAGCCGGGCGCGAACGAGGTGGCACCGGACTCGGGGTTGCCCGGTACATTGCGGTGCGAGAGGACGCGCCCGCCGACGCGGTCGCGTCCTTCGATGACCCGCACGTCGAGCCCGGCCTCCTGCAACGTGAGCGCGGCGTGCAGTCCCGACAACCCGGCGCCGAGCACCAGCACGCGGCTGCGGGTGCCGGCGCGCAGGGGGCGGGGCAACGCCGCCAGCGCCGTCGTCGACGCAGCGGCGGTGAGCAGTGTGCGGCGGTCCAGGGTGCGGCGGGATGCGGGCATGTCCGTCCTCTCCAGTTGCGGGCGAGCCACCGCCGGTGCCGAGCGGCGCGGTGGGGGCGGCAGTATAGCGCCGCGACTCATCCGCCTGTGGTCATTTGCCGCTGGGCTGCCGTTGCAGGCGCTTGCTATGATCCTCCGGTTGCTGCCGGCCGGACCGGGCCTTCGCGGCTCCCGCACCGGGGCGCCCAAACAACGAACGATCGCAGGGGAATCCCGCCATGATGAGCCATACCTCGAGACTGTGGTCCTTGTCCGCAGGTGCTTCACTGCTCGCGCTGCTCGCCGGCTGCTCCAAGCCCGCCGAGCCGCCGCAGCCGGCTGCCGAGGCACCCGCCCAGCAGGCGGCGCCGGACGCCGTCTCCCAGGCGAGCCCCGACACCGGCCCGCCGCCGGAGTGGGCCGGCAAGGAGCTCCCGGTGCGCAAGATTCCGAACGTCCCGGAGAATGCCGAGGCCTACTACGCGCGCGACAACCTGCACGTCATCGCCCAGACGCAGGACGCCGCCTCGCAGGATCCGGGCGAAGGTCGTGCCGGTGGTGCGCTCACCTACACCTTCACGGATACGGGTGAGGAGATCACCCGCATCAACGACCATGGCCAGGACGCCTGCTCGTGGTTCTTCCCGGACGGCCAGCGCCTGGTGTGGACTTCCACGCGTGACCACATGGACATGCCGCTCGGCAACTGGTCGGATGACACCGAATACCCGCAGGGCGCCGAGCTCTACGTCTCCGACCTGAAGGGTGGAAACATCAGGCGCCTGACCGACAACCAGTACTACGAGGCCGAGGTCACCACCAGCAACGACGGGCAGTGGGTGTTCTTCGGCCGCCAGATCGACGGCAAGATGGACATCTGGAAGATGCGCATCGATGGCACCGCCGAGCAGCAGCTGACCTTCACCGACGACTGGCAGGAGGGCGCGCCCTACCCGACGCCGGACGGCGAGCACATCCTGTTCCGCGCCTGGAAGCGCAGTGACATCGCCGCCAACAAGAAGCTGCGCGAGGAGACCGGCGAGCGCCGCCAGACGCCGATGACGATCTTCACCATGAAGACGGACGGCAGCGACGTGCAGCCGCGCACCTTCACCAACGACATGAACTGGGCCCCGTACCCGGCCCCCGATGGCCAACACTTCTTCTACGTGCGCATCTACGAGGGCAACAACTGGGAGGTCGTGATGAATGACCTCGCCGGCGGTGAGCCCGTGCGCATCACCTGGAACAAGACCTTCGACGGCTTCCCGGCGACGTCCTGGGACGGCAAGAAGCTGCTGTTCGGCCGCAGCACCGGCGAGCGCTTCATGTCGGGCATCTACACCCACGTCATGGACATCGCCTCGCTCGGCGTCGGGCCGGAGAACTTCAAGGGCAGCATCCCGCCGAAGGCCGAACCGCCGGCCGGCTGGGTGCCGGACCCGGCACTGGCAGCATTCAGCCAGCGCCCCGGTGACAAGACATGAGCACCGCCATGAAGCACATCGCCGTCGCTGGCCTGGCCGGCACGCTGGTGGCCGGCCTGGCGCACGCGGCGCCCGAAGCGGCGCCAGGGGCGCCCGGCGAACTGCCGAGCTACATGGTGCCGATCGGCCCGGATGCGGCCGAGGCGTACTGGTCGCCCGACTCGCGCTACCTGATCGCGCAGACCAAGGACCCGGACGCCGTGCCGAGCTCGCGCGGCGGGTCCGGCAATCTCACCTGGATCTTCTCGGCCGACGGTCGCGAGATCTGGCGCGTCAACGACCGTGGGCAGGATGCCTGCTCGTTCTTCTTTCCCGATGGCCAGCGCGTGGTATGGACCTCCACGCGTGACCGGACGGAGCTGCCGGTAGGCGACTGGTCGGATTCGGACAACTACCCGCAGGGCGGCGAGCTCTACGTGTCCGACCTGCACGGGCGCAACGCCCGGCGCATGACCAACAATCCCTGGTACGAGGCCGAGGTGTCGGTCTCGCCGGACGGCCAGTGGATCACCTTCGGCCGCCAGATCGACGGCAACATGGACATCTGGGTGATGGCCGCCGACGGCTCGCGCGAATGGCAGGTCACGAAGACCGGCGACTGGCAGGAAGGCGCGCCGTTCTTCATGCCCGACAATGATCACATCATCTTCCGCGCCTGGCGCAAGGCGGACTACAAGAAGATCAAGCCCACACCGATGACGATCTTCACCATCCGCCGCGATGGCTCGGACTGGCGCCGCCACACCCACGACGAAGGCATGAACTGGCACCCAACGCCGGCGCCCGATGGCCGCCACTACGTCTACGTCAAGGCCCTGACGCCGACCAACTGGGAGATCTACCTCGGGGATCTCGCCGGCGGCGAGCACCGCCGACTGACCTACGCCGAGAAACTCGACATCCTCGCCCACGTCTCGCCCGACGGGAAGAAGATGAACTGGGGCCGGGCCACGGGTGCGGGCTTCATGAGCAACATCCGCACCTTCGTGATGGACGTGTCCTCGCTCGACATCGGTCCGGACCGGCGCGTGCCGTGGAATCCGGACTGGGGCCAGCCGATGCCGCGGTAGGCGGCTGCCGCCCTACCAGGTGCGTACGCGCCCCGTGTCGAGGTGCACGAAGTCGTCGGCCGGGTAATAGCCGACGCCGCCGCGCGCGAGAGCGACAGCCGCCTGGCACAGGTGCCGGGTGCTGGTCCCGTTCAGGCGCACGTCGATCGCCTGGCCCTGCAGGTGCAGGCTCTGGCGCGCCACGCCCGTCGAACGGTTGCGCAGCATCGCGTTGGTGGCTGGCGAGCGGAACGCCGAAATGACCTCGAAGCGCCCGCTGCCGCCGGTGCGTTCCTGCACCGCTGAGAGGATGTCGAGCAGGCGCGGGTCGATCGGGTGTACGTCACCACTTCGGAAGTCGCGCAACAGCTGGTCGACCTGCGCGAGCGCGGCGGGGACGTAGGCGCCGTTCTCCGCGTAGACGATGTCGAGCTTTTCGCTAGTATGCGTGTGGTAGAAACGCAGTTCCCGCGTCGAGGTGCGGGCGAGGGCAGCGACCGGGGCACAGGCGAGCGGCAGCAGGGAGACCGCTGCCCTGAGCAGACCGCGCCGGCTGCGGAATTCCTCCACGCGGACCTCCCGGGATCCTGTTCTTGGCCGGAGCCAGTTTGACAGAAGCCGCGATTCTCCCAGAGCCTGCCGGTCCGGGCAATGACCGGTCGCACAGAATCCGCGGCGCCTGGCACCGGTGGGTCCTGGCAGCGGCGTCGTTCGCGTTGCTCGCTCCGTCCCTCACCGTCGCCGATGACGGGTCCGTGCGCGAGGCGATCCGGGAGCGGATCGGGACGCTCGTCGCCACCGACCGGGTCGATGTCGAAGGCGTGACGCTCGGTTCCGAGGACATCCTGGCCGGGTATTACGCCGGTCGCGACCACGCGCCGGCCTGGACCGACCCGGACCGGGCGGCGGCGTTGCAGGGCCTGCTGGCGGCTGCCGCCACGCACGGGCTCGATCCCGAGGACTTCTTCCTCTCGAAGCTCGAGGCCCTGGCGGCCTCCGCCACGGCACCGGCGGCGCTCGCGGACCTCGACCTGCTGCGCACCGAGGCCCTGATCCGCTACGGCTACCAGCGGCGCTTCGGCAAGGTCGATCCCGGCAGCATGGAACCGGCCTGGAACTTCCGCCGTGGTTTCGCCGCCGGTGAGGATCCGGTGGCTTTGCTCGCGGCGGCCATCGAGGCGCCAGTGCTCGAGGCCGTGCTCGACAGCAAGATGCCGGGTGGCCCGTGGTACCGCCAGTTGCAGGCCGCGCTGGCCCGCTATCGGGCCATCGCCGCCGGCGGCGGCTGGCCGGCGGTGCCCGACGGGGCGGTGCTG
Organism: Gammaproteobacteria bacterium; assembly: GCA_020851975.1. Taxonomy (GTDB): domain Bacteria; phylum Pseudomonadota; class Gammaproteobacteria; order Steroidobacterales; genus QUBU01. Next base: position 24,222 of record JADZBS010000090.1, read on the forward strand.
AAGCCCGGCCAGGCCGACCCTCGGGTCATCGCGTTGCGCGAGCGGCTGCAGGCCGAGGGCGATGCCGTCGGGTCGCCGGCCGCCGATGACCCGGAGGTCTTCGATGCACCGCTGGCGGCGGCGGTGCGTGGCTTCCAGGGGCGCCACGGGCTGGCGGTGGACGCCGAGGTCGGGCCGGCCACGCTGCGCGAACTCAACGTGCCGACTGCCGTCCGTGTCGACCAGTTGCGGTTGTCGCTCGAGCGCGTGCGCTGGCTGGCCGGTGACGTACCGTCGACCTACGTCGTCGTCAACGTGGCCGGCTTTCACGTAGGCTACGTGCGCGAGCAACGCCTCGTCTGGCAGAGCCGGGTGGTCGTCGGGCGGGAGGCGCGCCAGACGCCGATCTTTCGCGGCCTGATGACCTATGTCGAGCTGAATCCCACCTGGACCATCCCGCCGACCATCCTGCGCGAGGACATCCTGCCGAAGCTCCGGCGCGACCCCGGCTACCTGCGCCGCGAGCGCATCACGGTGCTCGACCGCGCCGGGCAGGTCGTGGACCCGCTGACCGTGGACTGGTCCGCCTACCGGCGCGGCGTGCCCTATACGCTGCGCCAGGAGCCGGGGCCGGCCAATGCGCTTGGCCGCATCAAGCTCATGTTTCCGAACCCGCACGCCGTGTACCTGCACGACACCCCGGCACGCGAGCTGTTCACCCGGCCGAAGCGCACCTTCAGCTCCGGCTGCATCCGTGTGGAAGATCCGCTCGGCCTGGCCGAGCTGGTTCTCGACGATGCGCGCTGGGATCGGGCGGCACTGGAGGCTGGCATTGCCACCGGTCGCACGCAGCGGGTGAGCCTGCGCACCCCCGTGCCGGTGCTGCTGGTCTACCTCACCGCGGTCGTCGACCCGGACGGCGTGGTGCGGTTCTCCAGGGATGTCTACGGGCGCGACCCGGCGCTGCAGGCGGCACTCGACGGCCCGGTGCGGCTCGTGTTCCCCACGCGGGCGGCCGGCGGGAAAGTGCGACCGGTGCCTTTGTGATGCGCCCGCCACGCCGGCACAATAGCCGGGCCCGGAGCAGGGGTGCCATCGCGCCCCGATCGTGACCCGGGCCTGACGGGGAGTCATGCATGGTGACCAGGACGATTCGGCTCGTGGGATGGCTGGCGGTGGGGACGCTGGCCGGTTGTTCCCTGTTCGAGAAGGCACCGGGGACCTCGGTGGTGCAGTTCTACAATCACAGCGGGCGCACGGTCCTCGTCGAGGACAACGAGCTGCGTCCGGATCGCCAGGGTACATTCAAGTACCCGACCGACAGCGGCCGCCCGCTGATCGTGTTCTGGGACGGCTGCGTCCACACCTACATCGCCCCGGACCGGCGGCCCGGGGAGTTTCGTGGCGTCGACTGGATGTTGCGCGGCGCGTACCGTGCCCAGCTCGAACCCGACGGCCGCCTCTACCTCGTGCCGCCCGGGACCGACCTGCCGGGCGATCCGGCTGCCATGGCGCAGCCGGACGGTTTCCCGCTGCTGCCCCGCGAAGGGTCCTCCTGCCTGCGCTGATCCGCTCGGGGTCGCCGCAGCCCGTGCGCCCCCGGCCCTGGTCGCTATAATGCCCGCCCGCACCCGGGCGTGGCCGTCGTGCTGCTCCTGAAGAAGAACCAGCCGGCCGCCCTCGGGCGTACCGGCCCGGACCGGGTACGAGCCACACCCGCAGGGAGCTGGAGTACGCGATGAAGCGAACAGGTCTGGTCGTGCTGCTGGCGCTCGGTGCCGGCGGCTGCGTCAGTGGCGACAGTGCCTCCAGCGGCGCCGTGCGCGTGCTGCATGCCGTGGCCGATGCCCCGCGCATGTCGCTGTACGTCGACGACAAGCTGAAGGCCGGCAATTTCGATTACCGCTCGGGCTCGACCTACCTGGCTTATCCGGCCGGGGAGTACGACCTGCGCCTGGCCGAGCGGCTGCCGCCCGACGGTGACCCGGATAACGATCCCGACGAGCGCACCATCTTCAATGCGCCCGTCAGCTTCGGCGTCAACGACGAGGTGACACTGGTGGTGGTCGGCTCGGCGGCCTCCCAGACCGAGGAGGTGCTGCAGATCCCGACGCGGACCCGCGGCGTGCCCACCGGCAAGACCCGCCTGCAGGTGGTGCATGCCTCGACCGGTACCGCCCCGGTCGATGTCTACGTCATTGACGAGGACGCGCTGGTCACGGCGAGCACACCGTTTGCGGCCGGGCTCGCCTACAAGGCCTGGACGCCGCAGAGCGACATCACCGGTGGCGACGCCCGCATCGTCGTCACCGCCGCAGGCAATCCCGCCGCCGTCCTGCTCGACACGGGCCCGTTGTTCCTCGTGCTGGAGGGTACGATGCTCGTGGCCGTGGTCGCCAACACGGGGCTCGAGGCCGCCGAGCATCCGTTGTCGCTCACGATGCTGACCGGCACGGCCGCCGGCAGCGTGTTCGACCAGGATACGCGCGCCAACCTGCGGGTCGTGAATGCGTCGCCGGGCAACTATGCGATCGACGCCTTCCTCAACGAGACCAGTGTCGACGACACCGCGCGGCAGGCGTGCGTACCGCCGGCTCCCGACGGCGACACGCTGCTCGCGAAGTGTGCGCTCACCTACGGCACGGTTGGCGCGTACGACGCGCTGGATCCCGGCAACTACGATCTCAAGCTGCAGCAGGCGGATCCGGCGACGGTCACGGCGAGGTCATTTGTCGTCGGGCCCGGGCCCGGGGCCGAACAGACGACACTGGTCACGGGGCTCATCGAGGCCACCGACACCACCACCGACGTGACGCTGCAGTCGTTTGCCGGTACACGCCGCGTGGCGACGGCCGCACAGCTGCGCCTCGTCGACGTCTCGCTGGCGGGCGACGTCGCGGTTGCCGGCGATCCGACCACCGACCGGCTCGAGATCTACGTGACCCCGGCCTGTGCCAGCCTGGTGGACGAAGACCCGGACTTTACCGGCATGCTCAAGGGCGCGGACACGGGCTACGTGTCCTACACGGCCGGGGACTATCAGGTGACGATCGCCGAGTCGGATACCGCCACGCCGGATGCGGCCCCTGTGGTGCTGCTCAGCCGGCGGGTCACGCTCGCCGCCGGCGGCGTGTATGCGCTGGCAATCGCCGACAGTGTCGGCGGCGTGCAGCCGCTGCAGTACCTGTCGCTCGACGACGATCCGGCGCTCGCCGACTGCCCGGCGCCACCCTGAGTCTTGCGGCGAAGCGGGGGGGCGTGGCGGTTGCAGCCGCCACGCACGCCGGTCCTCAGTACCGGCGCAACGACGGATCGATCTCCACCGCCCAGGCATCGATGCCGCCCGCAAGGTTGTGGACGTTGCGGTAGCCCTTGCGCCGCAGGCGCTCGGCAGCCTGCTGGCTACGCCCGCCCTTGTGGCAATGGAACACGATCAGGGCATCGCGCGGCAGCGACTCCAGGTGCCGGTCGGTTTCCTCGCCCCAGGGTCGGGCGCCGGCGATGCACGCGGTGGCGCGTTCATCGGGGCCACGCACGTCGATCAGTTCCAGGGGCTCGCCCGCGTCGCGGCGCGACTTGAGCTCCGCCACGCTCATCTGCTGCACCGGCGGTGGCGCGTTCGGGTTGTCGAACACGAAATGCGTGCCCTGCAGCGACTCGTCGAGGCCGATGTGCAGGCCGTCGGCGCGGCTGGCCGTCCAGGGATCCATGTACAGGTCGATGTCGCCGGCGCTTGCGTAGAGCTCCTGGCCGGTGAGCGGGGCGAGGTTCAGGACATGTTGCCAGCCGGCATCGATGCGCAGGTGGATGGCGAGCCCCTCGCGCTGGTCGCGGGCGGCGCGCATGAGGGCTGCGGCGGCCTCGCTCACCGACACGCGCGCGGCGGTGTCCTGCGGCGGTTCCACGCCGAGTACCTGGGCGAGTTCGCCGGAGGCGAACATCTCGAGCACGATGTCGCTGCCGCCGATCAGTTCGCCGGCGACGTACAACTGCGGGATCGTCGGCCAGTTGCCGTAGACCTTGATGCCCTCGCGGATCTCCGGGTGGTCGAGCACGTTCACGTGCAGGTAGTCGGCGAGCAGCATGTCGAGGGCCGCCACGGTCTTCGCCGAAAAGCCGCATTGCGGCTGCTGGCGGTGGCCCTTCATGAACAGCACCACGCGGTTGTTGCGCAGCACGTCGTCGATGATCTCGCGTGTCTCGGTATCCAGGCTCATGGTGTCTCTCGCTCGGGGGTTGGACAGGTACGCCACTGGCGCACCCGCAGGCGTCACCTGACGCTGAAGCTCTCGCCGCAGCCGCACTGGCCGGTGGCGTTGGGGTTCTCGAAGGCAAACTTCTCGTTGAGGCCGTCGCGCACGTAGTCGATGCGGGCACCGTCGAGGATCGGCAGGTGCTCGGCGGCGACGATGAGCTGCAGGCCGTCGACATTCATCACGACGTCGTCCTCGCGCACGGCGTCGGCGCTCTCCACGGTGTAGGTCAGGCCCGAGCAGCCGGTCCGGCGCACGCCAAGGCGCAGTCCGACGGCTCCGCCCTGACGGGCGAGGTAGTCGCGCACGCGCGCCGTGGCTCTCGGGGTCAGGCTGATGCTCATGGCGGATCGTCCTGGTTTCGTCTCAAAACCATCCAGCAGATTGGGGCTGCATCGCAAATTGTCAACGATTTTCCGCTCCGATACCATCGTGTCATGCCCAGGATGAAGGTCACCAGCGAACAGCGGGTCGCGGAACTCGCGCTGCAGGTCGGCAGGGCCGCCTACGGCGAAAGTTCCGCGGCGGGCCTGACACCGGCCCAGTGGATGGCCCTGCGCTTCTTCGGGCGGGCCAACCGCTTCTCGCGCACGGTGTCGGCGTTTGCCGGGTTTCACGCCACGACGCGCGGCACGGCCTCGCAGACCGTCAAGAGCCTGGTCCAGCGCGGCTACCTGACGCGCACACGTTCGGTGCGCGATGGCCGCAGCACCACGTTCAACCTCACCGAGAAAGCGCGCCGGCAGCTCGCTGCCGATCCCTTCGAGGCGGTGGTGCGCGCCGCGCAGCACCTCAGCCCTGCCCAGCGCGACCGCACGGCGAGCGGCCTGCGCGGCATCCTGCAGCAGCTCGCCGTCGAGCGCGATCGCCCGGCGCCGGCGCTGTGCAACCTGTGCGGCCACCTGGCCGTCAACGGCAGCAGCGGCTATGTCTGCCGGCTGATGAGCGAGCCGCTGACTGCCACCGAGATCGAGCAGCTGTGCATCCACTGCACCCGCTGCCGCGCGGCCTGAGCCCGACGCAGGAGGGTATCGGCACCGGGCCGGCCTGGCGTCAGGCGGAGAACGAGGACCCGCAGCCGCAGGTGGTGGCGGCGTTGGGATTGCGGATCACGAAGCGGGCGCCTTCGAGATCTTCCTTGTAGTCTATTTCCGCGCCGGTCAGGTACTGGATGCTCATGGGATCGATCAGCAGCGTGACGCCATGGTTCTCGACCCGGGTATCGCCTTCTTCGGAGTTCTCGTCGAAGGTGAAGCCGTACTGGAAGCCCGAGCAGCCGCCGCCGGAAATGAACACCCGCAGCTTCAGGTTCGGGTTGCCCTCGTCCTGGATGAGCTGCGAGACCTTCAGCGCTGCGGCACTGGTGAATACCAGGCCGGGCGGTGCCATGGCGACATCGATGCCGGAAGTGTTCATGACGGCTAGTTTCGGCGGCGGCGGGCGGTGCTGTCAAGGAAGTTTGGTTTCGACACTATGCAGGATGAGCGCGTGACCGCATCAGCTGGCGCTGCGGGTCCGGCGGCAGGCCTCGATGCGGCGCTGGCGGCCTATGGGGCGCAGCCCGCCACGGTGCGCCCGCTCGGCGCCGGGCTCATCAACCAGACCTGGGAGGTGACCGGCTCCCCGCGCGGGCATTTCGTGCTGCAGCGTCTGCATCCGGTGTTCCGCGCCGAGGTCAACGAGGACATCGACGCGGTCACGGGCCACCTTGCGGCACGCGGCGAGGTCACGCCCCGGCTGCTGCGCACGACGGCGGGTACGCTCTGGGTGCAGGCTGGCGAGGCGATCTGGCGCGCCCTCACCTGGGTCGACGGTGTGGGCCTGGACCGGATCGAGCACGCGGGGCAGGCTGCCGAGGCGGGTGCGGCGCTGGCGCGTTTCCACCGCGCGGTGGGCGATCTCGAGCATGTCTTTCGCAGCGTGCGTCCGGGCGTGCACGACACCGCCCGCCACCTGGCCAACCTGCGCCAGGCGCTGGTCACGCATCGCCACCACCCGCGCTTCGCCGCCGTCGAACCGCTGGCGCGGCGCATCCTCGTGGCCGCCGAGGAACTGGCGGCGCTGCCCGACGTGGAGGAGCGTATCGTGCACGGGGATCCGAAGCTCAACAACATCCTCTTCACGCGCGACCGCACCCGGGCCATCTGCCTGATCGACCTCGATACGCTCTCGCGCATGCCGCTGCCCCTGGAACTCGGCGATGCGCTGCGGTCCTGGTGCAACCCGGCGGGCGAGGATCGCGAACGGAGCTGGTTCTCGCTGGAGCTGTTCGCCGCCGGTGTGGCCGGCTACGCGCGGGGCGCCGCCGGCTGGATCACGGCGGCGGAATGGCGCGGCATCGTCGGGGCGACCGAAACCATCTACGTGGAACTCGCGGCCCGGTTCTGCGCCGACGCCCTCAATGAGAGCTACTTCGGCTGGAATCCGCAGGCCTTCCCGACCCGCAGCGAGCACAACCAGGTGCGGGCCGAGAGCCAGCTGCAGGCGGCGCGTTCGCTGGCGGGACAGCGGGCCGAGGCCGAGGCGGTGGTGCAGGCGGCTTTCGGCGCCTGAAGCGACACAGTGCCCGCTGTCGAGTAACCTAGCGTCTCGTTCAGGGCGGCAGCCGGGCGGGATCACGCACGATGCACGCGAAGGCCAGTCTCGACGACCGGTACACACGGACCTCGGGCACCGTCCTGCTCTCCGGTCTGCAGGCGCTGGTGCGGTTGCTGGTCGTCCAGCGCCAGCGCGACGTCGCCGCCGGACTGAACACGGCGGGGTTCGTCTCCGGTTATCGCGGCTCGCCGCTCGGCGGCCTCGACCAGCAGCTGTGGCGCGCGGCGGCGCACCTCGAGGCGCACCATGTGCGCTTCCAGCCGGGCGTCAACGAGGATCTCGCTGCCACCGCGCTCTGGGGCAGCCAGCAGGTGAACCTCTTCCCGGGCGCGCGCTACGACGGCGTGTTCGGCCTGTGGTACGGGAAGGGGCCCGGCGTGGACCGCAGCGGTGACGTGTTCCGGCACGCCAACGCGTCGGGCACGTCGCGCCACGGCGGCGTGCTGGCGGTGGCGGGCGACGACCACGCCGCGCGTTCCTCGACGCTGCCGCACCAGAGCGAGCACGCCTTCATGTCGGTGATGATGCCGGTGCTGCATCCGGCCGGCGTGCAGGATCTCCTCGACTACGGCGTCCTCGGCTGGGCCATGTCGCGCTACAGCGGCTGCTGGGTGGCGCTCAAGGCCACGGCCGAGCTGCTCGACTCCTCGGCCACCGTCGATGCCGACCCCGGGCGCGTGCGAATCGTGCTGCCCGACGGTGTCGACCTGCCCGCCGACGGGCTCGCCACGCGCTGGCCGGACTGGCCGCTGCAGCAGGAAGCGCGGTTGCAGCGTCACAAGGTCTACGCGGCGCTCGCCTTCGCGGCTGCCAATCGCATCGACCGCGTGGTGCTCGACAGCCCGCGCCCGCGCATCGGCATCGTCACCACCGGGAAGAGCTACCTCGATGTGCGCCAGGCGCTCGACGATCTCGGCATCGACGAGCAGCTCGCCGCCGCCATCGGCCTGCGCGTCTACAAGGTCGGCATGCCCTGGCCACTGGAGGCCAACGGCGTGCTCGAGTTTGCCCGCGGGCTCGAGGAGGTGCTGGTCGTCGAGGAGAAGCGTCCGGTCATCGAGCTGCAGCTCAAGGCGCAGCTCTACAACTGGGACAACGCGGTGCGCCCGCGCGTGGTCGGCAAGTTCGACGAGGCGGGCGCCTGGCTGCTGCCGGCGGCAGGTGAACTGACGGCGGGGCAGGTGGCGCAGGTGATCGCGGCACGGCTGCAGCCGTTTCACCGCAGCGACGCGGTGGACCGGCGCCTGGCCGCCGTCGCGCGCCTGGAGACCCCGGCGCCCGCTGATCCCGCGGCCTTCACGCGCCTGCCGTACTTCTGCTCCGGCTGCCCGCACAACACCTCGACCCGGGTGCCGGCCGGCAGCCGTGCGATGGCCGGCATCGGCTGCCACTACATGGCACTGTGGATGGACCGCTCCACCGCGACGTTCACGCAGATGGGCGGGGAGGGCGCCGCCTGGATCGGGCAGGCGCCGTTCACCGCCACACCCCACGTGTTCCAGAACATGGGCGACGGCACGTACTTCCATTCGGGACTGCTCGCCATCCGCGCGGCGGTGGCAGCGCGCGTCAACATCACCTACAAGATCCTCTTCAACGATGCCGTGGCCATGACCGGCGGGCAGCCGGTGGATGGGCCACTCACGCCAGCCCGCGTCGCCCAGCAGCTCAGCGGGGAAGGGGTCGAGCGCATCGTGCTGGTGAGCGACCACGACTACCGCGACGAGGAGCGCAGCGGTTTCCCGCCCGGCGTGGCGTTCCATCACCGCCGCGAACTCGAACGCCTGCAGCGCGAACTGCGCGAGGTGCCGGGCGTCACCGTGCTGATCTACCACCAGATGTGCGCGGCCGAGAAGCGCCGGCGCCGTCGGCGCGGTCGCCTGCCCGAGCCGCCGCGGCGCGTGTTCATCAACGAACTCGTCTGCGAGGGCTGCGGCGACTGCAGCACCCGCTCGAACTGCCTGTCGGTGATGCCGGTCGAGACCGAGTTCGGCCGCAAGCGGGCCATCGACCAGGACAGCTGCAACCTGGACTACAGCTGCCTCGATGGCTTCTGCCCCAGCTTCGTCACGGTGCACGGCGGCGAACTGCGCCGTCCTGCGGTGGCATCCGCCGACACCTCGACGTTGCCGGTGCCCGTGCTGCCAGGCCTCGATCGGGCCTGGGGCGTGGTCATCGCCGGCGTGGGCGGCACGGGCGTCGTGACGCTGAGCGCCGTGCTCGGCATGGCGGCGCACCTGGAGGATCGCCATGCGACCACGATCGACCAGACCGGGCTGGCGCAGAAATTCGGCGCGGTGCTGAGTTTCGTGCGCATCGGTGCCCGTGCCGGCATCGTGCACGCGCCGCGCATCCCGGCGGGCGATGCCGACCTGCTCATCGGCGGCGACCTGCTGGTCGGCGGCGGCAGCGAGGCGCTCGGCAAACTGTCGGGTGCGCTGAGCAGCGCCGTCGTCGACGCCGACGTCGACATGCCCGCTGCCTTCATCCGCGCGCCCGACCTGGCGTTGCCAGAGGACGCGCTGCGCGCGGGCATCGAGGCGGCGGTGCGGCCGCAGTCGGCGTGGTTCCTGCCGGCGAAGCGCCTCGCACACGCACTCACCGGCGACTCGATCACGGCCCATTTCCTGTTGCTCGGTTTCGCCTGGCAGCACGGTCTGGTCCCGATCGGCGAAGCGGCGATCCTCGAGGCGATCGACCTGAACGGCGTGGCCCCGGAGCGCAACCGCGCCGCCTTTGCCTGGGGCCGTCGGGCGGCCGTCGACCTGCAGGCGGTGCGCGAGGCGGCGGGCCTGGCGGCGATGCCGGCGCCAGCGAGCGGCCTGAAGGCTGTCGTGGTGCGGCGCGCCGGCTTTCTCGAGGCCTACCAGGACGCCGATTACGCCCACCGCTACGAGAACCTCGTGAACCTCGTCGCCGCCAGCGAGGCGCAGTTGCCGGGACCCGCCAGGCAGGAGCTGGCGCTGGCCGTGGCGCGCGGCTACTTCCGGCTGCTCGCCGCCAAGGACGAGTACGAGGTGGCACGCCTGCTGACCGAACCGCGTTTCCTCGACGACTTGCGTGCCCGCATCGGTGGCCGCTACCGGCTGCACTTCCATCTCGCCCCGCCGCTCCTCGCGCGCATCGACCCGCTGAGCGGGCGTCCGGCCAAGCACGAGTTCGGGCCCTGGCTGCTGGTGCTGCTGCGACTCCTGCGCCGGTTGCGATTCCTGCGCGGCACGCCGTTCGATCCCTTCCGCCACAGCGCGGACCGGCGTCTCGATCGCGAACTCCTCGCCGCGTACGAACGGATCGTCGAGGAACTTCTCGATGGCCTGACGGCGGAAAATCACCCGCTGGCCGTGCAGCTCGCGTCGCTGCCAGAAGCGGTGCGTGGTTACGGCCCGATCCGCGCGGCGGCGGCAGCGCGCTTCCACGCAGCCCTGCCGGACCTGATGCAGAAGTTCCGCGGGTCCTGAACGCGCGGTCGAAGGCGCCACGCCGGGGCGTGGCGCCCGGGACGGCGGCTACCAGCTCTCGGCCTCGATGACGCCGGCGCGATAGTGGCGCAGGTTCGCCGCGAGGAAGCCGAGTGCCAGCAGGCCGGCGCCGAGGCTCACCACCGCGATCGAGTAGCGCAACGCCGCCGGGTCGGCGAAGCCATAGTCGGTGACCAGGGCCACGGCGGTCGGCCCGAGCGTGAGGCCCAGCGCGTTGATGACGAAGTAGTACATGGCGGTCACCTGCCCGCGCAGCTGGTTGGGCGTGACCATCATCAGCGCCGCCGCACCGGTGGCGGTGACCACCGCGGCGGCCATCGTCGAGGGTATGAGCCCCAGGATGGCGAGCGCCGGCGTCGGCATCAGCGGGCCGATGACCGACGCGGGCACCAGCACCAGGATCGCGCTGATCAGGCAGGTCCGCATCTGGCCGTCCTTGTAGCCGCGCTGGTAGAGGGCATCGGCGATCCAGCCACCCAGGTTGACGCCGATCGGCCCGGCGATGAGCACCACCAGCCCGTAGGCATAGCCGGCTTCCGGAATCGACCAGCCCCAGGTGCGGACGAACATGGTCGGTACCCAGAAGAAGTACGCGTAACCGATGATGGTCACCACTGACATGCCGAGGAAATGCGTGGTGTACATGCCGGCGCGTGCGCGCAGGAAGCGCAGGGTGTCGCGGAAGCTGATCTCCTCGGTGCGGCCGCCGTCGGCGGTGGCAATGGCGAGACGGTCGCGGCGGGCCGGCTCGCGCACGGTAAACATGAGGGCGGCGATCACGACCCCTGGCAGGCCGACCATCAGGAACACGAGCTGCCACGGCCGCAGTTCGCCCACGAACGGCAGCATGACCGCCGGCATGGCGGTGGCGATCCCGATCGCCCAGGCGCCGACGAGGTTGGCGATGCCGGCGCCAAGGGAAACGCCCATGTTGTAGAAGCTGATGGCGCGCCCGCGTCGCTCGCGCGGGAAATAGTCGCTGATGAGCGAGAGCGCCGCCGGGTTCAGCGTCGCCTCGCCGACGCCGACGCCGACGCGCGCGAGGAACAACTGCCAGTAGTTGCGCGCCAGTCCGCAGGCGGCCGTCATGCAGCACCACAGGGTGATGCCGGCGGCGATGATGGCGCGGCGACTGCGCCGGTCGGCGAGCCGGCCGATGAAGATACCGAAGAAGGTATAGAAGAGCGCGAAGGCGAAGCCGCCGATCAGGCTCACCTGCGTGTCCGAGAGCCCCATGTCCTCGCGGATCGGCTGCACGAGCAGCGCGAAGATCTGCCGGTCGAGGAACGACACGATGTAGCCGAGCGTGAGGACCACGACCACGTACCAGGCGCGGATCGCTGATGGGTAAGCGGCGCCGGGCGCCGTGTCGGGAGCGGTGGGCTGGCTCATCGGTCCTCGCGTTCAGCCAGCCTCGGCGGCAGGCAGCCGTATCCTAGCAGCACGACGCCCGTTCGCGACGGGGAAATCGGCTGCGGCGGCTGCCGTCAGTGACAACGGGTGCAGCTGTCGAGCTGTACCAGGCGCTGCTCGCGCGTGATCGCCGGCGACGGTGGCCAGCCGCTCCGGTGGCAGTCCGCACACGCCTGGCCGCGCTCGACGAGCAACGCGTGGGATACGTTGAAATGCCAGTAGCCCGGTCGTGCCGCTGCGAGCAGCGCCGGCAGGTCGCCGCTCTCGCGCCGGAGGGTGACTGGTGCCGTGCCTGGCCGGGGCCGTTCCGTCGCGTCGGGCGGCGACGCTGGTGCCGTCGCTGCGGCTTCGCCCAGCACCAGTCTCGCGGCGCCGCGCCCGGCCACGCGGCCGGTCAGTACCGCGGGACCGAGGAACGTGCCCGAGCCGCCATGGCTGCCGTTGATGCCGGCCACGCCGGTCGCCTCGCCGGCAGCGAACAGTCCGTGCAACACCTGACTGGCGCCGCCGAGGACGCGGGCCTCGGCGTCGATTGCCAGGCCGCCCAGATTTGCGCGGGTCATCGGGTACAGCTGTACCGCGTAGAAGGGCGGTTGCCGGAGCCGTGCCGGTGGCGGCTCGGTCATGCCGGGACCGATGCGGCCGAAATCGGTGTCCATGCCCAGTTCGACGAAGCGGTTGAAGCGCTCGACCGTGTCGGCCAGCGTCGCCGCCGGGAGGCCTGCTGATTCGGCGAGCGCCTCAATGGTGGTGGCGGACTTCACCAGCGTCGCGTTGCCGAGGATGTCGCGGCGCACCGTCGCCGGCGTGAGCCAGGCGGCGCCATCGACGGTGAGCTTGCGCGCCCCGGCGGCGTCGAAGACGAGCCAGAGCGTCGCCGGTGAGAGTGCGAGCACGGCTCGTTCCGTGACCCTGCCCGGCGCGGCTTCGTTGGTGAAGCGCCGTCCGGTCGCATCGACCCAGATCGCCGCCGGGTTCTGCACCAGCAGCCCGCGTTCGCCATCGGGGTTGCGCGGATCGGGCAGCCCGCCGACGACGGTGACCTGCCGGTCGAGGCGCGTGACGGCGGCACCGAAGGGTTCGGCGAGCGCAAGCCCGCTGCCCGTGGCAAAGCTGCCGGCACCGGCCAGCAGGCGCGCAGGCACGGGCAGGTCGGCACGCCAGTGCTGGCGGACCAGTCCGAGGTTCGCACCGAAGCCGCCGGTGGCGAGGACGATCGCCGGTGCCCGGTACAGGCGTTGCCCGTCGTTGCGGGTGCGCCGCGTGTACACACCCGCCATCCGGCCCTCGCGGCGCAGGATGCCCGTGACCTCGGTATTCCACAGGAAGTCGATGCGCTCGCGCTGCAGGGCTGCGCGGATCAGCGGCACGACGGCATTCACGGCGCCGCCACGCGTCTGATGCAGGCGCGGCACGGTGTCCTGCGCGGTGTCGGCGAGCGTGGTGAAGCGTACGCCGAGGGCCGTGAGCCAGTCGTGCACTTCGGTGCGCGATTCCCCGGCGTAGCGCTGTGTCCACCCGGGATCGGGATCCTCGCCCCAGGCCACGAAGTCGCGGTAGGCGATGTCCGGCGAGTCGCGCAAGCCCTTCGCACGCTGCAGGGGCGTGTCCACCAGCGCAAAGCCGTCCGCCTTCACGGCGTGGCCACCGGCCACCGAGTTCGCTTCGATGACGAGGACGCGGGCACCGAGGCTCTCGGCCTCGAGCGCGGCGGCGATGCCGGCGATGCCGGCACCGACGATGATGACGTCGGCATCGGTGGCCTGGGGCGGCGCGGATTCACAGCCGGCGAGCGCCAGCAGGGCGAGCGTGGCGAGCAGCCTGCAGCCGTCGGTCTTGCGCACGCGAAACATCCGCCGGTGGTCCATCCCCGCGCCAGTATACTAGCGGGCGCATCATGGCGATCTCACGACGCGCTCTCATTGTCAGCGGCCTGGTGGCCGGCGGCGGGCTGGCCGTCGGCCTTCTCGCCCGCCGGCTCGATGACGGCGATGCCGCGGCCGCCTTTGCCGCGAGCACGCCGGGTGCGGTTGCCCTGAACGCGTGGGTGAAGGTCGCGCCCGATGGCGCAGTGACCTGTGGCGTGCACCGTGCCGAGATGGGCCAGGGCGTGTCGACCGCGCTGCCGATGCTCCTCGCCGAGGAACTCGATGCCGACTGGCGACGCATCGGCGTCGAGTTCACCCCGGTCGACCGCGACTATTTCAATTTTGCGCTTCTACTGCGCGGGCAGCCGCTCGGCGACACCACCGGCAGGCCGGTCGCGAGATTCGCCGAACGCCTCGTGCGCGGCGCAGCGCACGCGCTCGGGTCGTCGATGACCGTCGGCAGCACCAGCATCGTCGATGCCTGGGACCAGTTGCGCCCGGCCGGTGCCGCGGCGCGCGCGCTGCTGCTCGCCGCTGCCGCGCGCCGCTGGCAGGTCGACGTGAACCGCCTGCAGACCGACGCCGGCCAGGTCCTCGACCCGGCAACCGGCCGGCGCGCCGGCTACGGGGAACTCGCTGCCGCGGCGGCACAGGAGACGGTGCCTGCGGATCTCGCGCTGCGTGAACCGCGGGAGTTCCGTCTCCTCGGCACCTCGCCACCGCGACTCGACGTCCCGGCGAAAGTCACCGGCAGCGCCGGTTTCGGCATCGACGTGCGCCAGCCCGGGATGCTCCATGCGACCGTGCGCCACAGCCCGCTGACCGGCACGCGCCTGGCGGGCATCGACAACCTGGCCGAGGTGGCCGGCATGGCGGGCGTGACCGGCGTGGTGCGGCTCGGTCGCACGGCAGTCGCCGTCGTGGCCGGCGATACCTGGACGGCACTGCGGGCCGCACAGCGCCTGTCGCTCCAGGCCGAGCCGACCGACCGGCAGGCTGCCGACAGCGAGGTCCAGTTCGCCGCCTGGCGGGCAGCGCTCGACGACACCACGGCCGTGGTGGTGCGCGAGGAGGGCGATGTCGCCGCCGCGCTGCGCGCGGCACCGACCGTGCTCGAAGCGCGCTACGAGCAGCCCTATCTCGCGCACCTCTGCATGGAGCCGATGAACTGCACCGCGCTCGTCGAGCCGCAGGCGGTGACGGTGTGGGTGCCGACGCAGGCCGAGAGCCTCGTGCGCGACGTGGCGGCCCAGGCAGCCGGCGTCGCGCCGTCGCGGGTGACGGTGCATCGCACCTTCCTCGGTGGCGGCTTCGGCCGGCGAGCGGAGACGGACTTCGTCAGCCATGCCGTGCGCGTGGCCGGCGCCTTCCCGGGGCGGCCGGTCAAGCTCACGTACGCGCGCGAGGAAGACGTGCGGGCCGACATGTACCGCCCGGCGACGGTGGCACGCGTACGCGCGGCACTCGACGGCACCGGTCGTATCGCCGCGTTCGACTACGCGCTCGTCTCGCAATCGGTGACGGCCAGCTATTTCGCGCGCACGCCGACACCGCGCGGCGGCGATGCGCGTGGTGACGAAGCGGCGCTCGCCGGCGCCGTGAACCTGCCGTACACGGGGTTCCCGCACCTGCGCGTCGCCTGGCTGCCGCAGGACTCGCCCGTGCCGGTCGGCTACTGGCGCAGCACGGGCAGTTCGCAGAACTGCTTCGTCGTGGAGGCATTCATGGACGAACTCGCCGCAGCGGCTGGTGCCGATCCGGTGGCCTTCCGCCTCGCGCACCTGGCCGGGCAGCCACGCCACCAGGCCGTGCTGCGCGAGGCTGCGGCCCGTGCCGGCTGGGACGCACCGCGCCCGCCAGGCCGCGGGCTCGGCGTGGCACTCACCGGGAGCCAGGGCAGCATCGTCGCCCAGGTCGTCGAAGTCGCCGTTGCCGGCGACGCGATCCGCGTCGAACGCGTGGTCTGCGTCATCGACCCGCGCGTCGTGGTGCACCCGGGCATCGTCGAGGCCCAGGTGCAGGGCGCCATCGTCGATGGCCTTGCCGCCGCACTCACCGGACGCATCACGTTTCGCGGCGGCGCGGTCGAACAGGGCAACTTCGACGATTGCCGCTGGCCGGTGCTGGGTGAGGTGCCGCCGATCGAGGTCCACCTGTTGCCGGGTGGCGGCCGGCCGGGCGGCGTCGGCGAACCGGCGGTGCCGGCGGTGGCGCCGGCGCTGGTCAATGCGATCCATGCAGCGACCGGCAGGCGCGAGCGGCGACTGCCGCTGCGCGCATGAGGGTGCCTCAGGCGGGCGGCGGCTTGTCACCGCCGGGCGGCGGATTGCGGTCGTCGTCCATGAGCATGCGCCAGGCCGGGGTCTCGAGGTCGTCGAACTGGCCGTTGCGCACGGCCCAGAAAAACGCGAGCACCGCTGCTCCCAGCAGCACAAGGCCGAGCGGGATCAGCACGAAGATGATGCTCACGGCAGTGCCTCGCTTCGGGAGAGCGTGCTGGCGGGGCCGGCAGCCGGCGGCGGTACCGTGCGGCCGAGGCGCAGCGCGTTGAAGGTGACGAGCAGCGAACTCGCCGACATGCCGAGTGCCGCGAGCCAGGGTGCCAGCACGCCGGTGGCGGCGAGCGGCACGGCCAGCACGTTGTAGGCGACCGCCCACCACAGGTTCTGGCGCACGATGCGCATGGTGCGCCGGGCCTGAGCGACGGCCGTCGGCAGGGCCTCGAGGCCGGCGCCGATCAGCAGGCAGTCGGCGGCGTGGTGGGCGAGCGAAGTGCCGCTGCCGATCGCGATGGCGACATCGGCGCCGGCGAGCACCGGGGAGTCGTTGATGCCGTCGCCGACCATCCCGACGACGCGTCCCTCGCGCTGCATCGCACGTACCAGCGCGAGTTTTCCGGCGGGTTGCAGGCGGGCGTGCCAGTCGGTGATACCGAGCTGGCGAGCGACTGCTCGCACCGGGCCTTCCTGGTCGCCGCTGGCAATCGCCAGGTCCAGACCGGCCGCACGCAGGGCCGCAAGGTCGCCAGCCACGCCCGGGCGTACCTGTTCGGCGATGTCGAAGCGCGCCAGCAGACCGGATTCCCCGCCGAGCCACACGGATTGTGTGGCGGAGTCCGCCGCCGCGGCAGGCGATGGGGCATCGGGCGCTGCCGGCCCGGCCGCAAAGCCGGGTGTGCCGAGGCGCAACCGGACGCCCGCAACCCGTCCTTCGATGCCCAGGCCCGGCACGGCGACGACGTCGACCACCGTGAGCGACGGGTCGGGCGGCGGGAATGCGCGCGCCAGCGGATGTTCGGAGCGCGACTCCAGGGCCGCAGCGAGCGCGAGGCAGCGGGGGGCGTCGATGCCGGCGAGTGGCACCACCTGCCGGATGCCGGCGCTGTGCTCGGTGAGCGTACCGGTCTTGTCGAAGACGAGGTCGGTCGCCCGGCTCAGGGCCTCGAGGGCGCCGGCGCGGCGCAACAGCACGCCGCGGCGTGCCAGCGCGCTCATGCCGACGGTGAACGCTGCCGGCGTGGCGAGCGCAAGAGCGCAAGGGCAGGTCACCACCAGCACCGCGAGCACCACCTCGAAGGCGCGCGATGCGTCGATGGTGAGCCAGGCGGCGCCGACCATGGCAGCGAGCAGCAGCACGCCGGTGACGAACCAGCCGGCGACCCGGTCCGTGACTTCGACCAGGTGCGGTCGCTCGGCACGTGCCACGGTGATCAGCCGGCCGATCTGCGCCAGCACGGTGGCCGCACCGACCCGCTCGACGCGCACGGTGGCCGCTTCGAGCAGGTTGATGCTGCCGGCGACGACCGCATCGCCGGCGAGCCTGCGCACCGGGCGGGACTCGCCCGTGAGCAGCGCCTCGTCGAACCGGGCGGCGGCGCTTTCGAGGCGCCCGTCCACCGGCACGGACTGCCCGGGCGCCACCAGCACGCGATCGCCCGGCGCGAGTTCGGTCACGCCGACGAGTTCGGGGCCACCGTCGCCGAGCCTTGTGGCAAGGCGCGGCAGGTGATGCGCCAGCGCACCGGTCAGTCCGAGTGCGCGGTGCCGTCCGGACATCTCCAGGAAGCGGGCGCACGACAGGAAGAAGACGAACATCACCGCCGAATCGAAGTACACCTCGCCGCTGCCGCGGAAGGTGTGCCACACGCTCGCTGCATAGGACGCTGCGATCGCCAGCGCCACCGGCAGGTCCATGCCCGGCCGGCGGCTGCGCAGGCCGCGCCAGGCGCCCGCGAAGAACGGTGCGCCCGCGTAGAACACCACCGGTGTCGCCACCAGCATGCTGACGAGGCGCAGGAACTCGCCAATGCCGCTGTCCACGTCCTGCATGGCGCCGACGTACATCGCGGTGGCATAGGTCATGACCTGCGACATGCCGAACCCGGCCACGATCAGGCGGCGCAATCCGGCGCGGCGCTCGGCGAGCGCGGCGCGGTCGCCTTCCTCGGCAGTGCAGGCGCCGGGTTCGTAGCCGAGAGCCGCCATGCGTGCCAGCAGCTCGCCGAGGCGCGCCACCCGCGGATCCCAGTGCAGGCGCGTGCGGGTCGTGAGCGGGTCCACCGCGATCTCGCGCACGCCGGGCACCGCCGTCATGGCGCGCTCGATCAGCCAGGCGCAGGCGGCACAGCGCACGCCCTGCACCAGGAGCTGCGCTTCGCGGCTGCCGTCGGGTTGTTCAGTGACGAATTCCCGCTGCAGGACCTCCCGGTCGTAGGCGGCCCAGCGCGTACCGCTCCCGGCTCCGATGGCCGGTGCGGCCGGAGCGGAACGAAAGCGGTAGAAGTCGCCGAGGCCATCGTCGCGGATGCGCCGTGCCACGGTCTCGCAGGCCTCGCTGCAGAGTGCGACCTGCCGGCCGTCGAATGCGAGCGTGCGGGCTGCCTCTCGTCCGGTGACGGCGGCGCCGCAGTGAAAGCAGGTCGTGGCCACGTCAGCGCCCCGGCGCGAGGTCGAGTCGGTCGCGGCCGGTGTCGAGCGTGCCCGTGAGCCGCCATTCCCCGGCGCCGTCGGTGAGCTGCACGTAGAGCCGCGTGTCGGCCCGGACCACGCTGCCGGTCCAGTCGCTGCCGTCGCGTTCCAGCGTCACCGTGCGGTCGAGATTCTGGAGAGTGGGATGGATCAGCGCGAGATCGAGCCGCGCCGGATCGGCGCCATCGAGGTGCACGCCGATGCGCTGGCTGCCGTCGGCCCGGCGGGCACCGAGCGACAATTGCGCGTGGATGCCGAGTTCGGTCGCGCGGCGGTCGCGTCGCTCGTCGCGTTCAATCGCCATGGCGAGCGGCCCGAACTCGTCGACGACGAGCGCCGGCTCGCTGCCGGCGACGTAGACGGTGAGGGCGCTGGCGAGCAGGGTGCCGATCAGCGGCGCCAGCACGAACCATACCCAGAAATGGCGGTACCAGGGCTTGTCCATGGCGCGCCGGTCCTCAGTCGAGCGGGCCCATGAAGCGGGCCTCGCGCTCGGCGTGCACGGTGTGGCCATTCTCGGCCTCGACGCGGAAGGTGACGTCGCTGCGCCCCGGCGGGGCCTGATCGCGCGAGACGCTCACCCGGGTGACCACGTCGAGCAGCGAGTTCGGTGCCAGTTCGATCGTGGCCGGCGCCGTGCGCACGCGCGCTCCCGGCAGGCCGTCCACGGTGATGCGCACGTGGCGGCGCTCGCCGTCCTTGTTGAGGATCTTCAGCGGGTAGACATTCTCGATCTGTCCATCGGCCAGTTCGCGGTACAGGGCGTTGCGATCGCGCAGCACGTCGAGGCGCACGGGCGCGCGCCAGGCCAGCGAAGCGAGGAAGGCCGCCGCCAGCACCAGGAGCAGCGTGCCGTAGACCACGACGCGGGGGCGCACGAGGTGCTGTGCCTTGCCCTGCACGGCGTTCTGCGTGGTGTAGCGGATCAGGCCGCGGGGGTAGCCGAAGCGGTCCATGACACTGTCGCAGGCGTCGATGCAGGCCGCGCAGGTGATGCACTCGTACTGCAGGCCCTTCCTGATGTCGATGCCGGTGGGACAGGCCTGCACGCACATGCGGCAGTCGACGCAGTCGCCGAGTCCGAGCTCGCCGGGACCCGGACCGCGCGCTCGCCCGCCGCGCGGCTCGCCGCGCGCCGGATCGTAGGAGACGATGAGGGTGTCGCGGTCGAACATCACGCCCTGGAACCGCGCGTACGGGCACATGTAGATGCACACCTGCTCGCGCAGCATGCCGGCGTTGCCCCAGGTGGCGAAGCCGTAGAAGCAGATCCAGAACGTCTCCCAGCCGCCGAGGGAGAAGCCGAGCAGCCCGTCGCCGAGTTCCCGGATCGGCGTGAAGTAGCCGACGAAGGTGAAGCCGGTCCAGGCCGCGAACAGGACCCACAGCACGTGCTTCGTGCCCCGGCGCAGCCACTTTCCAGTCGACCACGGCGCCTTGTCGAGCTTGATGCGCTGGTTGAAATTGCCTTCCGTCAGCCGCTCGATCCACACGAAGGTCTGGGTCCAGACCGTCTGCGGGCAGGCGTAGCCGCACCACACGCGCCCGGCGATCGCGGTGGCGAAGAACAGCAGCAGCGCCGCCATGATGAGCAGCCAGGCGAGGAATACGAAGTCCTGCGGCCAGAGCGTCAGGGCGAAGATGTGGAACTTGCGCCCCGGCAGGTCGAAGAGCACGGCCTGGCGGTCATCCCAGGGAATCCAGGGCACGAGGTAGTACAGGCCGAGCAGCACGATGACGGCCGCGGTGCGCAGGTTCTCGAAGAAGCCCTCGACCTCGCGCGCATGGATCTTGACGCGCCTGGCGTACAGCGCCTCGCTCTTGCCGCTGCTGTCGTTCACCGCGGGTCATCCCCGTCGCCCGGCGGCAGGTGCGAGGTGCGGATGAGATACACCGACACGGCGCTGGAGATCGCTGCGACCAGCCAGAAGAAGAAGAACGTGACGCCGTAGGCCGTCATGCGGGTGGACTCGACGTCGGGCACGGTCGCATCGTGCAGCAGGCCCGGATCGATGAAGGCGAAGAACAGCATGGTGCCGAACGAGGCGGCGAGGAACGACGGCCAGGCCACGGCCGCGATGACCTGGGCACGCGTGCTCCACGGCGGCGGGGGCGGCGCCTCGGGCTCGTCGTCGGGATCGGTGACCGGTGCTGCGGTGGGTTCCGCCGTCATGGCTGCCTCAGCCGCCGTGGTCAGCGCCAAGGCTGAGCACGTAGGCGGCCAGCACGTGGATGCGCTCGGGCGTCAGGATGCTCTGGTGCGCCGGCATCTGGTTGACGCGACCGTTGGTGATCACGCTGCGGATGTCGGCGTCCGTCGGCCCGTGCAGCCAGTCATCGTCGGTGAGGTTGGCCGCGCCGAGCA
>JADZBS010000091.1 GCA_020851975.1 Gammaproteobacteria bacterium
GCCGGAAAACGCGCGCGCCGGGCGGCGGCGTACCGCCATTGACCAGCACCAGGCCGGCCTCCCCGGCCCGCGCGGCCGGCTCGCGCAGTGGCCCGGCCGGCAGGAGCCAGCCGTTGCCGAAGCCTCGCTCGCCATCGATCACGACGATCTCCAGGTCACGCGCCAGCGCATGGTGCTGCAGGCCATCGTCGGCGACGATCACGTCGACGCCGTCGGCGGCAAGTGCCGTCGCCGCGGCGAGCCGGTCGCGGCAGACGGCCACTGGCACGCCAGTGCGCCGCGCCAGGAGCAGCGGCTCGTCGCCCGCCTCCTCCACCGGCGTCGCCGCCGTGATGCGCAGCGGGCGCGTGGGCGAGCCACCGCCGTAGCCGCGGCTCACGATCCCCGGGGCCAGGCCTGCGGCCTGCAACCGGCTCACGAGCCAGGCGACCACCGGTGTCTTGCCGGTGCCGCCGACGGTGAGGTTGCCGACGACGAGCACCGGCACGCCGGGGTGGCCGGCACGCAGCCAGCCACGCCGGTACAACGCCCGGCGCAGCGCCACGGCGGCACCGTAGAACCAGGACAGCGGCAGCAGCAGCCAGGCGAGCACCGGACGACCGTACCAGAGGCGTGCGGCGAACGACTGGCCGCGGGCGCTACTCATCCCGGAACTGCATCCGGTAGAGCATCGCGTACTGGCCATCGGCCACCATCAGTTCGGCGTGCGTACCGCTCTCGATGATCCGGCCAGCGGCCATGACGATGATGCGATCGGCGTTCTCCACCGTGGAGAGCCGGTGGGCAATGACGAGCGGCGTGCGGTTGGCCATGAGCTCGTCGAGCGCCGCCTGGATATGGCGTTCCGACTCCGTGTCGAGCGCCGAGGTCGCTTCGTCCAGGATCAGGATGGGCGCATCCTTGAGCAGCGCGCGGGCGATGGCGATGCGCTGGCGCTGGCCGCCCGACAGCAGCAGGCCGCGGTCGCCGACCAGGGTGTCCAGGCCCTGCGGCAGTTGCGCCAGCAGCTCGTCGAGGTGAGCGGCGCGTGCCGCGCGCTCGATGTCCGCGCGCGGTGCGCCGGCGAGCGCTCCGTAGGCGATGTTGTTCGCCACCGTGTCGTTGAAGAGCGTGATCTCCTGGCTGACGAGGCTGATCTGGCTTCGCAGCGCGGCGAGCGAGTACTCGCCGAGCGGCCGCCCGTCGAGCCGGATGACGCCGGACTGCGGCTCGTAGAAGCGCGGCAGCAGGTTGACGAGCGTCGTCTTGCCGCTGCCGGAGCGCCCGACGATGGCCAGCGTCTGGCCGGGTGGCACGGTGAGGTCGATGTCGGCGAGCGCCTGCCCCGTGGCGCCCTCGTAGGCGAAGGACACGCCGCGGAACTCCACCGCCCCGCGCACGCGCCCGCCGATTTCTGCGCCGCCGTCCAGCTCCTCCGGCTGATCGAGCAGGCCGAACACGCTCTCGCCGGCGGCCAGCCCGCGCTGGATGACGGCGTTGATGCCGGCGATCTGTCGCAGCGGCCGCATCAGGAGCAGGAGCGCGGTAATGAAGCCGCCGAAATCGCCGAGGTCCATGGCCTGGCGTACCGTCGGCGAGGTCGCCACCGCCGCCACCGCCGCCAGGCCGCCGGCGGCCACCAGCGCCGTCACGCCATCGCCGATCGCCTTGGTGACGACCAGCCGCATGTGCATGCGCCGGTTCTTCTCGTTGGCGACCGCGAACCGCCGGTGCTCGTAGTCGTGGGCGTTGAAGATCTTGATCACCCGATGGCTCTGCAGCGCCTCCTGTGCCACGCGCGTGACGTCGCCCATCGACTGCTGGATGCGCGCGCTGTAGCGGCGGAAGAACCGCCCGAGCGTGCGCGTCAGCAGGACCATCACCGGCGCGGCGATGAAGATGAATGCCGCCAGCGGCGGGCTCAGGTACAGCATGTACGCGATGAGACCGACGCCGGTCAGCACCTCGCGGATCATCACGGTGACCACGCTCGAAGTGGACTCGGCGATCTGCTCGATGTTGAACGTCAGCCGTGACAGCAGCGCGCCGGTGGAGGACTGGTCGAAGAAGCTCGAGGGCAGCCGCATGAACGTGTCGAATACCAGCTGGCGCACGCGGGCGACGACCTGCCGGCCGACCCAGCCGAGCCCGTAGGTGGAAGCGAATTCACCGAGGCCGCGCACCACGAACAATGCCACGATGGCCAGCGGAATCCAGCGCCGGAGTCCTGTGGCAGCGCCTTCCTGCCCGCCGGCACCGACCGCGGCGAGGAGCTGGTTGACGAGCCAGGCGAAGGCGGTGTCGGTGGCGGCGTACAGCACCATGCCGGCAGCCGCCAGCAGGAACATGCGCCAGTGCGGCGCCGACAGCGCGAGCATGCGCCGGTACAGCGCCAGCGAGCCGGTGTCGACGACGGGGTTCGCGTCGGCCACCGGCTAGCGGTCCCTGGCGTGCAGCGTGGCGATGCGGACCTCGGTGATGCCGAGCCGCCCGGCGACATCCATCGCCGTGACCACGTCCTGGTGGGCGGCGCGCGCATCGGCGCTGATGGTGACCGCGCGCAGCTCGCCATCGGGCTGCACCCGGCGGATGGCGGCGGCGAGCGTCTCGGCACGATTGTCGACCAGCGCCCGGCCGTTGACGAAGAAACCACCACGCGCGGTGACCGTGATCTCGAGCGCCGGTGGGTTGGCGTCGGTCGCGGGAGCGGCGTCGGCGGCCTCCGGCAGGTGCACGGCGAGTTGTGACTGGCGCACGAAGCTCGTGGTGAGCACGAAGAAGATCACCAGCAGCAGCACCACGTCGACCAGCGAGATGAGGTTGACGTTCGGCTCCTCCGGGAGCCTACGAGGCTGCAGCTTCATGGCGCTTGCCGATCCGGTCCAGATACTGCCGCCGGTGCAGGGCCTCGACCAGCCCGATCGCCTCCTTCTCCATGGCCACCACGAGCCCGTCGACCCGGTCGCGCAGGTAACGGTAGGCGACGAGGCAGGGAATGGCCACCCACAGCCCGCCGACCGTGGTGATCAGCGCCTGGGAGATGCCGCCGGCGAGCGCCGAGGCATCGCCCACCGCGCCGGTCGAGCCGATGGCGGCGAACACCTGCACCATGCCGGTCACGGTACCGAGCAGGCCGAGCAGCGGCGACACGGCGGCGATGGTGCTGAGCAGGCTCAGGTAACGCTCCAGCTCGTGCACCACGTGCCGGCCCGTGTCCTCGATGCTCTCCTTCATGACGTCGCGCTCGCGGTGCCGGTTGAGCAGCCCCGCGGCGAGGATGCGCCCGAGTGGCGAGCCGGCCTGCAGCTGCTCGATGTGGGCATGGTTGAGTTCGTTGCGGCTGACCCATTCCCAGACCTGCCGCGTGAGGTCGGCAGGCAGCACCCGCCGGCGCTGCAGCGTCCAGAGCCGCTCCAGCACGATGGCGAACGCGACCACCGAGCAGCCGATGATCGGCACCATCAGCCAGCCGCCTGCCTTGATGATTTCCAGCATGAACTGCCGCCCGCAACGCCCGGCCGCGGGCCACCATGGCCTGCGCCGGCGGCGACAGTGTACCGCAGCCGCGCGCACCGGCTACGGCGGGCACGGTGTCGCGCGCGGCACGTCGGCGGTCCACAGGTGCGCGCCATCCGCACGCTCGCGTCGCGCGATGGCGAGGCGACCATCCTCGCCGGCAATGAAGCGGATCGCACCCTGCGCACTCGTCTCGAGCAGGCAGGCCCCGGCTTCGCGCCAGCGCCGCGTGACCTCGTGCGCTGGAAAGCTCCAGCGGTTGCGGTGGCCGGCGGCAAAGACCACGAAGCGCGGCTGCGTGGCTGCGACGAGTTCCGGACCCGAGGAGCTGCGGCTACCGTGATGGGGTGCGAGCACGAGATCGGCCGGCTGCAGCGCTCCGGCCTGCGCGAGCGAGCGTTCGCGGGCACGGCCGATGTCGCCGGTGAGGAGCAAGGCGGATCCGCCGGCCTCCACCCGCAGCACGCAGGAGCCGTCGTTGTCGTCGGTCACCATGCCGGCGGGCGGCGCGAGCACCCGGAACCGCACCGCGTCCCAGGTCCAGACGAGGCCCGCCGTGCAGCGCAGCCCCGCTGCCGGCAGGTGGCTCAGCGTCGCGGGCGCCATGAGCAGCGCCTGCGGAAAGGCGGCCATCACGCTCGCTGCACCACCGGCATGATCGAGATCGTCGTGCGACACGATCAGACGGTCGAGGCGCGTCACACCGAGTCGGCGCAGGGAGGGCACGACCACCGACTCCCCGGCATCGCGCCCGCGCAGGGCCGGGCCGGTGTCGTAGAGCAGGGCATGGTGGGCGGTCTCGACCAGGACCGCGAGCCCTTGCCCGACATCGAGCACGGTGACCGCCAGCGGCGGCCGGTCGCGCGCCACGCCGCCGGCGAGCGGCAGGAACAGCACCAGCGCACAACTGCGCCAGGGCAGTGGCCGCGGCCAGCAGAACACGACACTGCCCGTTGCCGCGAGCAGCAGTTCGGGCCAGCCGGCGGCCGGCGGCTGCCAGACGGCGAACTCGATTTCGCTCGCCCAGCGCAGCACTTCCAGCAGGCCGGACACGACGTCCGCCGCCGCCCCGAGCAGGGCCGTGCCCCACGGCGACACCACGACCACCAGCGCGCTGCCGACAAGCGCGAGCGGCATGACGGCCAGCGTGAAAACCGGCACCGCCACCAGGTTCGCCAGCGGGGCGATCAGCGAGAGCTGCTGGAACCAGCCGACCGTGATCGGCGCCAGACCGAGGCCGAGCACCAGCTGGGCGGCGAGCAGCGTCCCGGCTGCGTGCCAGGCGCGCCGCCCGAAGTCCCCAGACTGCGGGCGGCCGTGCACGGTGCGATTCGCCAGCACCAGCAGCCAGCCGACCGCCACGAACGAAAGCCAGAAACTCGCGGTGACCAGCGCGGCGGGATCGCCGGCCACCATGATCAGGGCGGCGCTGGCCAGGACCTGCGCGCCGGACACGCGCCGCCGGCGCAGGGCCAGCACCGTGACCAGCGTCAGCATGGCCAGCGCGCGCACGGTGGCGATGGCAAAGCCGGACAGCGCGCTGTAGCCGGCGCCGGCGAGGAGCCCGAGCACGAGGCCGGCTGCCGGTCGGCCGGCGAGCGGCGGCAGCAGGCGGCCGAGCAGCGGCGCGGCCGTGACGAAGGGCGCCGCGACCATGGCGATGTTGAGCCCGGAGATGGCCAGCAGGTGCGTGGTGCCGGTCCGGCGCAGCATCTCCCAGTCGGCATCGCGCAGGCCCTGCGTGGCACCGACCACCACACCGACCACGACGGGCGTGGCGGGATGACCGGCAAGCGCCGCCTCGACGCGCGTGGCGAGCGCCGCACGCAGGCGTCCGATCGCGCAGGTGCCGGGCGCCGGCGGCAGGCGCCGGTTCTGTGCCGAGGCGCGCACGTAGCCAGCGCCGCCGATGCCACGCGTGTAGAGCCACTGCTCGAAATCGAAACCTCCCGGGTTGGCGAGCCCGCGCGGCGGCCGCAGCCGCAGCAGGAGCTGCCAGCGCTCGCCGGGTACGAGCGGCGGCGCCGGTGCGTACCAGCCGAGATGCAGCCGCGCGCTGGCTGTCCCCTCCTCGACCTCGAGCACGAAACGCGTGACGTCCGCATCCACGCGTGCGAAGTCGCAGACCCGACCGGTGACCAGCACGTCCTGCCCGGCGAGTGCCGCCGGGTAGTGGTCGTCGAGCAGCCAGCCGGCGCGTGCGAGCGTCCAGGCCACGGCGAGCAGCAGGAGGGCGGCACGCCCGCCGAGCAGCAACCAGGTGCCGAGCACCGCCGCACCCCAGGCGGCGGCCGGCAGTGCCAGCCAGGCGCGCGTGTCGGCGTATTGCACGGCCCATGACACGGCAACCACGGACCATGCGAACCAGGACATGTGCCGCCCGAGCGTGAATCGAGGATAATCCGCGCGACGATCGCCCGAGCCCGGGAGCAGCCCGCGGCCGTCGCCCGCAACCCCGGTCGAACCCACTGCAGTCTAGGTCATGCCGCGACACCACCTGCGCCGCATATCGCGGCAGTATCGCCAGAATCACGCCTCGGCCTGGTACCTGCGCCCGTTCGCTGCGCTGCTGCGCCACCCGATGTATTTCGCCATGAACCGGCGCAGCGTGACCGGGGCGCTGGCGATCGGCCTGTTCATCTCGCTGCTGCCGGTGCCGGGCCACACGCCCATCGCGGTGATCGTGGCGCTCCTCGCCGGTGTCAACCTGGGCGTGGCCGCACTCGCCGCCTGGATCAACACGCCGCTGACGCTGCTGCCGGTGTTCTATGGCGAGTACCGGCTCGGCGCCTGGCTGCTCGGCATGGCGCCCCAGCCCTGGCCGGATGCAGTCACCTGGGAGTGGTTGCGTACGCAGGTCGGGCTGCTGTGGCGGCCGCTGTTCCTGGGCGCTGGGGTGACCGCCACGGTCACCACGGCACTGGTCTACGTGCTGGCCAATGCCGCCTGGCGCTGGGCGGCGGCCCGACGATTGAAACGACGCCGCGCACGCGCCGCACCCTGACTCGGGTCCGATGTGGTCAGGCGCCCGTCACGTCCGTGAGGGTGCCATCCTCCATCTGCAGCACGCGGTCCATGCTGCGCGCCCGCGCCAGATCGTGCGTGACCACCACCAGGCTGGTGCCGGTCTCGGCATTGAGTTCGAGCATCAGCTCGAAGACGCGGTCGCCGGTGCGATGATCGAGATTGCCCGTCGGCTCGTCGGCGAGCACCACGGCAGGGGCCGTGACCAGCGCCCGCGCCACCGCGACGCGCTGGCGCTCGCCGCCCGAGAGTTCACCCGGCTTGTGGTCGATGCGATCGGCGAGACCGACCCGATCGAGCAGCCGGCGGGCACGGTCCGCCACCTCGGCGAGCGGCATCCGGCGCAACAGCAGCGGCATCGCCACGTTCTCCAGGGCAGAGAACTCCGGCAGCAGGTGATGAAACTGGTAGACGAAGCCGAGGTGCTCGTTGCGGATCCGGCCGCGCTCGGCCTGGCCGAGCTCGGCGAGGTTGCGGCCGAGCACGAACACCGCCCCGCGGGTCGGCACGTCGAGGCCGCCGAGGAGCTGCAGCAGCGTCGTCTTGCCCGCGCCCGAAGCACCCACGATGGCCATGCGCTCGCCGCGGTTCACCGTGAGGTCGATGCCGCGCAACACCCGCACCACCGCCGGCCCCTCGGTGAACTCCTTCTCGAGCCCCGTGCAGGCGAGGGGCACCGTGGCAGTGTCGGTCGGCGACGTGGCGGGCCGGTGGTCGGTCATGGGAAACCTGCTCAGTAGTGCCGCAGCGACTCGGCCGGCGGCAGCGCCGCGCCACGCCAGGCCGGGTACAGCGTGGAACCGAAGGCGAGCGCGAGCGCCACGCCGGCGATGGCGCCGACATCGGCCCATTCCAGCCGCGTCGGAAAATCGCTGATGAAGTAGATGTCGGGTGCCAGGAACTTCGTGCCGAGCGCGCGCTCGAGGAGCCCGGCCAGCAGGTCGAGGTTGGCGGCCACCGCCACGCCGAGCGCCGCACCGATGAGCGTGCCGGCCACGCCGATCAGCGTCCCCTGCAGCATGAACACGCGCACGACATCGGCCGGCGCCGCGCCGAGCGTGCGCAGGATGGCAATCTCGCCACGCTTCTCGCGCACCACCATGACCAGCGTCGAGACGATGTTGAAGGCAGCCACCGCCACCACCAGCAGCAGGATGACGAACATGATCGACCTGGTGAGCTGGATGGAGCGGACGAAGTTCACGTGCTCGCGCGTCCAGTCGCTCACGTACACGCCGCCACCGAAGCGGCGCGCCACGTCGACCACACTCACGGGCGCCGCCTGCGGGTCGTCGAACCGCAGGCGCAGCCCGCTCACCGCCGTGCCCATGCGGAACAGCCGCGCCGCATCGCCGATGTGCACGAACACCAGGCCGCGGTCGTACTCATACATCCCGGCATCGAACACGCCCGTGACCTGAAAACGGCGCATGCGCGGCACGACGCCGGCCGGCGTCGCGATGCCTTCCGGCACCAGCAGCACGAGGCTGTCGCCGGGCGCCACGTCGAGCAGATCCGCCAGGGCCCGGCCGATGACGATGCCGTAGCCGCCCGCGTGCAGGTCCGTGAAGCTGCCCGCGGTGAGCAGCCGGTCGAGCGCCACGGTGGCCAGCTCCTGGCCGGGGTCGATGCCGCGCACTTGCACGCCACGGATCGACGTCTCGCCGGCCACCATGGCCTCACCGCGGATGAACGGCGCGCTCGCCGCCGTGCCCGGCACGCCGGCGGCGGTGCGCTGCAGTTCCTGCCAGTCGGCCAGCCGGCCGTCGAGGCCGGTGATGCTCGCGTGGCCGAGCACGCTGAGGATGCGGTGGCGGACCTCGTACTCGAAGCCGTTCATCGCCGAGAGCACCGCGATCAGCACCGCCACGGCGACCGCGATGCCGGCCACGGACACCAGCGAGATGAACGACAGGAACCCGTTCTTGTTGCGCGAGCGCAGGTAACGCAGGGCGATGGCGAGTTCCACGGGCTGCAGCATGGGACTACTCGTAGCGCAGCACTTCGGCCGGAGCCACCGCCGCGGCCCGCCGTGCCGGATACACCGTGGCCACAGCCGTCATGACCAGCGCCACCAGGCCCACGGCCAGCACGTCGCCCCAGGCGAGCCGCGAGGGCAGCGCCGTCAGGTAGTAGACGTCGGCGGGCATGAACTGGAAGCCGAACAACTGCTCCAGGCGCGGCGCGAGCGCGCCGACGTTCTCCGCGAGCGCCACGCCGGCAGCCACGCCGCCGACCACGCCGATCCAGCCGATCACCGTGCCCTGCACGGCGAAGATGCGCCCGATATCGGCCTGCGAGCAGCCGAGGGTGCGCAGGATCGCGATGCTGCCGCGCTTGTCGGTGACCACCATCACCAGGGTGGCGACGATATTGAACGCGGCCACGCCGACGATGAGCGAAAGCAGCACCATCATCATGGCGCGCTCCAGGCGCACGGCGCGGAAATAGGTGGCGTGGTCCTGCGTCCAGTCACGCAGCTGCAGTGGGCGTTGCTGACCGGCGGCCCAGGCGCGCACCAGCGCCGGCGCGGCGAAAATGTCGGTCGTGGTGATGCGCAGCCCGTCGACGGCCTCACCGCGCCCGCCGAGCGCGGCCGCGTCGGAGAGGCTGACCAGCGCCCGCTCGCCATCGTGGTCCTTGACGCCGAGTTCGAAGACGCCGACCACCGTGAAGCGCCACAGCCGCGAACGCAGGCCCTGCACCGGGTCACGCGTCGGCACCAGCACGCTGACGGCATCGCCCGGTCGCACGCCCAGGCGGGCGGCCAGCGCATCGCCGAGCACGATGCCGCGTGAACCGGCAGTCAGCAGCTCGAGCGTGCCCAGGCGCACGCCGGTGCGCAGCGCCGAGCTCGCCGGCTCGAGCGCCGGCTCGATGCCGGTGAGCACCACGCCGGCGAGCGCGCTGCCGCGGCCGACGACGCCCTCCAGCTCGATCACCGGCACCGCAGCCGCGACACCGGGTGCGCGGGCAAGATCCCCGCGCAGTTCGCGCCAGTCCCGCAACCCGCCCGGCGCCGTCACCCAGGCATGGCCAGTGATGCTGGTGAGCCGCTCACGCAGCTCGTCCTCGAACCCGTTCATCACCGACAGCACCACGATCAGCGCCGCCACGCCCAGGCCCACGCCGACGGCCGAGGCGATCGTCACGAAGGAGGCGAACGGGTTGGAACGCTGGGTGCGCAGGTAACGCAGGCCGATGAAGCCGGCCACCGGCCGCCTCATGCCGCACTCCCGATCGGTCCGCGCTGTCCCAGGCTGGCATCCACAGGCCGCACAGTATGCACGGGCAGGCCGCGCAGGTACCAGCGCGCGCGGTGGCCATGGAATTGTGACGCCGGTCGCCAAACGGCGTCGATTTGTTGCCCCGGGTGGCGGTGCTATAGTCCACTTGGGCTTCAGTCAGAGAGGTCGTCACCATGCGTCAGCTCATCGGCGCCCTGCTCCTCGGCGCGCTCGCCGCCACGACCGCGGCCCGTGCCGATACGCTCCTCATCGACGGTCTCGAGCAGGCGAAGCCGAGCGCAG
The DNA here is from genome assembly GCA_020851975.1 of Gammaproteobacteria bacterium. GTDB lineage: Bacteria > Pseudomonadota > Gammaproteobacteria > Steroidobacterales > QUBU01. The sequence continues at coordinate 10,050 of JADZBS010000091.1, forward strand.
CGCAACGTCCCACCCGCGGCATGAGCATGGCGGCCGTGACGGCGCACTGGGGCGAACCGGCCGGCAAGGCCGGTCCCGTGGGCGAGCCGCCCATCACGCGCTGGGACTATCCCGGCTTCGCCGTTTTCTTCGAGCACAGCCACGTCGTCCACGCCGTCGCCGCGCGCTGAGGGCGCGGCGCGAGCGCCGGGCGCGCCGTCCCCGCCGGCTTCCGCTCCCCGCTGACCGCCGGCGTCGCCGGAGCACGGCACCGTGTGATAATGCGCGGCCCCGCGCCACGCGACTGCCGCATGTCGAGCCTGCTTCTCGCCCGTTCCGATTGCCTGCCCGCGCCCGGCCAGACCATTGTCTGGTGCGGCCTCGCCGGCTGCGGCACGGCGCTGGCGCTGGCCGAACTCGTGGCGACCCGGGCGCAGCCGCTGCTGGTGCTCACCTGCACCGTGGCGCAGGCCGAGGCCCTCGAAGGCGAGTTGCAGTTCTTTCTCGGCGACACAGCGGGTGTGGCGCTCTTTCCAGACCTCGAGGTGCTGCCCTACGACAGCTTCAGTCCGCACCAGGACCTGGTGTCGGCGCGGCTGCGCATCCTGCGCGACCTGCGGCTCGGGCATATCCGCACCGTGATCGCCGCGGCACCGACGGTGCTGCCGCGGCTGGCACCGGTCGACCACCTGCAGCGCAATGCCATCCGCATCGCCCGCGGCGAAGCCCTGGCGCTCGAGGCGTTCGCGCGCGGCCTCGACCAGGCCGGCTACAGCCGCGTCACGCAGGTGTCGGCCCACGGCGAGTACGCGGTGCGCGGCTCGCTGGTCGACTTCTTCCCGATGGCTTACGAGCAGCCGATGCGGGTGGACTTCCTCGACGACGCCGTGGAGTCCATCCGCTGCTTCGACCCGGACACCCAGATCTCCAGTGCCTTCGTCGAACAGGTCGACACCCTGCCCGCCCGCGAACTGCCTACCGACGACGAGTCCACTCGTGCCTTTCGCCAGCGCTACCGGCGCCGCTTCGAGGGCAACCCGGCCGCGTCCGCCATCTACCGCGAGGTCTCGGAGCGTCGCCTGCCGGGCGGCGTGGAGAACTGGCTGCCCCTGTTCTTCGACACGACGGCGACACTCTGGGACTACCTGCCCCCCGACACGCTGGTCGCCACCGCCGGCGATGTCCACGCCGCGCTCGAACAGGCCTGGCAGCAGGCCGGCGAGCGCTTCGAGCAGCTCGGCGCCGATCCGGAACGCCCGCTGTTGCGGCCCGGCGAAGTTTTCTGCCCGCCCGACGAGCACGCCGCGCGGCTGGCCACCCACGGCGTGCTGCGGCTCGAACCGGGTGCCGCCAGCGCGGCAACGGACGTGGTACTTGCCGCCGGCGCGCCACCGGCGCTGGTGCTGCGGGCCCGCGACGAGGATCCCGCGGCGCGGCTGCGCGCCTTCCTCGACACCCACGACGAACGCCTCTTCCTTGTCGCCGAGTCGGCGAGCCGGCGCGAGTGGCTGCACGACCTGCTCGTCGCCGCCGGCGCCGCGCCGGCAGAGGCCACCGACTGGGCATCGTTTCGCGATGGCACGCAGCGCTGCGGCCTCGCGGTGGCCGCCATCGGCAGTGGCCTCGCGCTGCCGGCGGCCGGGTTGCTGGTGCTCTCGGAGCAGGAACTGTCGGGCCAGCCGGCCCGCCAGCGGCCACGCCGCCGGCGCGGCCGCGACGCCGAGGCGCTCATCAGCGACCTCACCGACCTGCGCCCGGGCACACCCGTGGTACATCTCGACCATGGTGTCGGCCGCTATGTCGGCCTGACACGCCTGGACATCGATGGCGCTCCGGCGGAGTTCGTGACGCTCGAGTACGCCGGCGGCGACCGCCTGCACGTCCCCGTCGGCTCGCTGCACCTGATCGAACGCTACACGGGCGCGGCAGCCGAGGCCGCGCCGCTGCACCGCCTCGGCACCGACCAGTGGGCGCGCGCCCGCCGGCGCGCGGCCGAGCGCATCCGCGACGTCGCCGCCGAACTGCTCGACCTGTATTCGCGGCGTGCGGCGCGCCCCGGTCACGCCGTCCGCGCCGATGGGCACGGCTATGCCAGCTTCGCCGCCGGCTTCCCCTTTACCCTGACCGAGGACCAGGCCGGGGCGATCGAGGCGGTGCTCGGCGACCTCGCCGCCGCCCGGCCCATGGACCGGCTGGTGTGTGGCGACGTCGGCTTCGGCAAGACGGAGGTGGCGTTGCGCGCGGCCTTCGTGGTGGCCACCAGCGGGCGCCAGGTCGCGGTGCTGGTGCCGACGACGCTGCTCGCCCAGCAACATCACGAGACCTTCGCCGACCGCTTTGCCGACTGGCCGGTCACCGTCGAGGTGCTGTCACGGTTTCGCAGCGCCCAGGAGCACCGCCAGGTGCTCGAACGGCTGGCGGCCGGGCAGGTGGACATCATCATCGGCACGCACCGGCTGCTGCAGAAGGACGTACGCTTCCGCGACCTCGGTCTCGTGATCGTCGACGAGGAACACCGCTTCGGCGTGCGCCACAAGGAGCAGCTGAAGAACCTGCGCGCGGAAGTCGACATCCTCACGCTCACCGCCACGCCCATCCCGCGCACGCTCAACATGGCCCTCGGCGGGGTGCGCGAGCTGTCGCTGATCGCGACGCCGCCGGAGTCACGTCTGGCGATCAAGACCTTCGTCAGCGCCTGGAGCGGGCAGCTGATCCGCGAAGCCTGCCTGCGCGAGCTCAAGCGCGGTGGGCAGATCTACTTCGTCCACAACCGCATCCAGGACATCGCCGAGGTGGCGAGACAGGTCGCACAGATCGTGCCCGAGGCGCGCGCCGAGGTCGCCCACGGCCAGATGCCCGAGCGCGAACTCGAGCGCGTCATGCTCGATTTCTACCACCGGCGCTTCGAAATCCTGGTGTGCACCGCGATCATCGAGAGCGGACTCGACGTGCCGACCGCCAACACCATCATCATCGACCACGCCGAGCAGTTCGGCCTGGCGCAGCTGCACCAGCTGCGCGGCCGCGTCGGCCGCTCGCACCACCAGGCCTTTGCCTACCTGATCGCCCCGCCGCGCGAGGCCCTGCAGGGCGACGCGCGCAAGCGCCTGGAGGCGCTCGAGGCACTGGAGGACCTCGGCGCGGGCTTCGTGCTCGCCACGCACGATCTCGAGATCCGCGGCGCTGGCGAGCTGCTCGGCGAGGACCAGAGCGGCCAGATCCAGGAGATCGGCTTCACGCTCTACCACGAGATGCTGGGCCGCGCCGTGCGCGCCCTGCAGGAGGGCCGCGACATCGACACCGACGCGACCGGCGGGCGCTCGCCCGACATCGACCTGCACATTCCGGCGCTGCTGCCCGAGGAGTACCTCCCCGACATCCACCTGCGGCTCGTGCTCTACAAGCGCATCGCCGGGGCTCCCGACGACGACGCCCTCGATGCGCTCGCCACCGAGATCGCCGATCGCTTCGGGCACCTGCCGGAACCGACCTCCAACCTGCTGCGCATCGCGGCGTTGCGCCTGCGTTGCGCGCAGGCGGGAATCGCCCGCCTGCAGGCGGGGCCGGGCGGCGGCAGCGTCGAATTCAGCGCCGACACGCCCATCGATCCGGCCGGGCTCGTCGGCATGATCGGCGCCGACCCGCGCCAGTTCCGGCTCGACCCGCGCCAGCGCCTGGTGTTTCGCCGCGAACTGCCCGAGCCGCGCGCGCGGCTCGACTACGTGGCCCAGATGGTCTCGCGGCTGGCCGCCATGCGTCGTGACGACACCACGACTCCCCGCCGCCAGGGCGGAATGGCATGATGCGGATCATGCAGGATCTGCGACACGACCTCGGCATGCCGGTGCGCTGCGGCCTGATCGGCCTGCTGTGTGCACTCCTGCCGCTCGCCGGCGGGGCACAGGAGCTGGCACCCTCCACGGCGGGGGCGAGCGTGGTGGAGATCCTCGTGTTCCGTTACCGCGACCCCGCGCTGCCAGAGCCGCCGCCGGCCGCTATCGATGCGCCGGCGATCGACGACGCCGGCACGGTCCTCGCACCGGCGGTGAGCCCGCCGCCGCCACTGCCGCCGGCGGCCTTGCGCCTCGGGAGCCTCGCCAGCAGGCTGCAGCGCGGACCCTACGAACTGCTCTATCACGGCGGCTGGCTGCAGGACCTGCCGTCGCGGGATCGGGCGCTCGCCACGCCGCTGCCGGCTGAAGCCGGGGCGACGGGCTTGCGCGGCACCCTGACGTTGTACCGCGGGCGCTACGTGCACGCCCGCGTCGACCTGCAGTGGCAGGCGGATGCAGCCGGCGGAACACCGGCGCTGATCCACGAAAGCAGGCGCCTGCGCGGCCAGGGCCTGCAGTACTTCGACAATGCCCGTTTCGGGGTGATACTCGCGGTGCAACCCGCCAGCGCCCCGGAGACGGCGCCGGCCGCGCCCTGAGCGCGCGCGGTCGCTTCTAGCCGACCTCGCGCTCGCCGGCGGTGGCGGCGGGGCGCTCGAGTTCGGCTTCCGCCTTCTGCAGCAGGCCGTTGTCCGTCTCGCCCCAGGGCGGCACTTCGCTGGCGAGTCCGACGGCCACCGTGACGTAGCGGCCGCCGGTCGAACGCGGGTGGTGAATGGCGAGTTCACGCACCTTGCGGGCGATCTGCCGCGCGAACTCGCCCGCGCGTTCCTCCTCGCCGCTGCCGACCAGCGCGGCGAAGCGGTTGTCGGCGACGCGTGCGGCGACGTCGCCCGCACGACGCAGCGATCCGGAGATGGCGTGCGCGATCTTGCGCAGACAGGAGTCGGCGGCATGCTTGCCGTAGAGATCGCGATAGCGGTCGAGCGCATCGATCTGGAACACGAGCACCGAGAGCCGGCGCTGCTCGCGACCGGCAATGGCCCAGTCGCGCTGCACGACTTCGAGAAAGGCCTGGCGGTTGGGCAGGCCGGTGATGGCGTCGCTGCGGTCGAGCTGGCGCAGGCGCAGCTGCGCATCGCGCAGCGCCGTGCGCAGCGTTTCGTCCCCGGCGGCATCGCCGGGCTGTTCGACATCCACGGTGATGAGCCAGTAGGCCGGCGTACCGGGACGTGCAAAGAGCGGCGAGACCTGCAGCGCCATCTCGACGGGCTCGCCCGAACGCGACTGCCAGCGCTGGCGCAGGTGGCGCACGACGAGCGCGGGACTGCCGAGCAGCCGCTCGCGCTGCGGCGCGAGTTCCTCGGGTTCGACGAGCAGGCCGCGCCACGGGCAGCCGAGCAGCGTGCTCACGTCGAGGCCCGTGAGCTGGCCGATGATGCTGTTCATGTAGACCACCGGCCAGTGTTCCTGGCGGGCATCCACGATCAGGGTTCCGACGGGCAACTGGTCCAGCGCCTGGATCAGGATACTTTTCTCTATGTCTTTCATAGACCTGAAGGCACTATCCAGAATTGGTCAGACCGAGTTCCGTGCCGGCCGGACCCGCGGCGGCGTGTGCGCGACATAACGGCGCAGCAGCCATGATAGAGGTGGCCTGTCGGCGGGTCTGTGAAACGTGTCACCGCAGCACGGGGCCGGATGCACACCGGCAAGCGGCCCGCGCGCCCGGATCGGTCAGGCCGCGCAGAAGGCGTCGAGCAACCGGGCCACGTGGCTCATGGCGGCGGCCAGATATCCGGCCATCTCGCCGTGGATCGAGCCCCCGGGCGGCAGGCGTCCCGCGGCCCGGTTCACGACGGCCGCACAGAGGGCGTAACGCAGCCCGGCCTCGCGGGCCAGCGCCGCCTCGGGCATGGCGGTCATGCCGACGAGATCGCAGCCGTCGGCGGCAAGCCGGTCGATCTCGGCGGCCGTCTCCAGGCGCGGTCCCTGCGTCACGCCATAGGTCGCCACCGTCGGGAGGTCGATGCCGGCGATCCGGGCGGCAGCCACGAGCTCGCTGCGCAGGGCCCCGTCGAACGGCGGATCGAACTCCACGTGACGCAAGGGCAGCACGGTGCCGTCGCAGAAGCTGGGTTCCCGGCCCCAGGTGTAGTCGATCAGCTGGTCCGGCAACAGGAGCGTCCCGGGCACCGCACGCGGCGTGATGCCGCCGACCGCATTGATGCCGAGCACCGCCTCCACGCCCTGCTCGCGCAGCGTCCAGACGTTGGCGCGGTAATTCACGAGGTGGGGCGCGATGCCGGCTGGCTCACCGTGCCGGGGCAGGAACAAGACCTCGCAGCACCCCTGCCGCCAACTGTGCAGCGCTCCGGACGGATCGCCCCAGGGCGTGGTGGCCGGCTCGAGGCGGCGCGCCGTCTCCGGCCGCAGCACCGCCGAGCCGGTGCCGCCGATCAGCCCGATCCGTCTCACGGCGCCGTTCCGGTTGCCGGCGGCAGCGCCCAGATGGCATCGAGATGACGCCAGCGCTCCCGGTAGTCCATGCCGCAGCCGAATACGTACTCGTCGCCCACGTCGAGGCCGACGAAGTCCGGCGGCGGCCCAGCCAGCGCGCGGCCGTGGCGCTTGCGCACCAGCACGGCGGCCAGCACCGCGGCCGCGCCGCGTGCCTGGCAGCAGGCACGCAGCTCACGCAGCGTCACGCCCTCGTCGTAGATGTCGTCGATGACGATCACGGTGGCGCCCTGCATCGGCAGGCGCGGCAACTGCACCCAGCGTAGCGGACCGCCGCGGGTGTCGCCCGCATAACGGGTGAGATGGCAGTAGTCGAGGAGGAAATCGCCGCGCAGGCGCTCGGCGATCTTCACCAGCGGCACCACCCCGCCGAGCATCACGCCAATCAATATGCAGGGCCGCGTGGCGACGACCGGCTGGATGCCGGCGGCGAGCGCATCCCAGGCACGGGCGACGGCTGCCGCC
>JADZBS010000092.1 GCA_020851975.1 Gammaproteobacteria bacterium
CAGGATTGGCTGCCCGTGCCCGACCATCGTGTCGCTGAAACGCATGAACAGCGAGGGATGGGCAGGCGGCTTGCGGCCCATCTCGTGGATGTGCTCCAGGTAGTTCATGCCCACGCAGATGATGCGGGCCGGATCGGGTATCGGCATCGACAGCTGCAGCATGTCGATGTCCAGCGGCACCGACTCCCGCACCGCGACAGCCAGCTCCGGGAGCGCGTCCGCTGCCAGCACCGATTTGAGAACGGGGAACCGCGCACGAAAGTCCGCTGGCGCAGGCTGCAGCCCGGCAGCGGAAACCACACCGTAACCCGGCTGCTGTTGATGCTGGAAACTGGCAATACGCATAATCGCCTCAGGGTGCGCCGTCCGGCGGTTTTGCCGGCGACTGGAACCACTGCTCACGCGGGACGATTTTCGGCGTCTCCGGATCGCCCTCGTAGGCCGGCGTCATGATCTGCACGCCATGCTCGTTGAACACGTCGAGTATGTTCTGGTGCAGGACAGAATAGGTGGCGAGCAGTTGATCGGCTTCCGCCTTGTAAACGCTCAGCTGGTAGGTCACGGCGAAATCGCCGAGACTGCGCTGCCAGACAAATGGTGCAGGATCGGCCTGCAGCCCCGGGGTTCGTTGCGCAGCTTCGATCAGCATGGCATGCACCTGACGCCAGGGCACTGCGTAGCCAATGCCGACCTCGGTCTGCAGGATCAGCCCCCGCTCGCGGGCCAGCGCACTGAAGTTGGTGATGCTGGAATTCATGACGGTGGCGTTGGGAATCGTCACCTCCTCGTTGCGAATGGTACGCACCCGGGTGGTCAGCAGCCGTACCTGCGTCACCACACCACGCACCTCGCCGATCTGGATCAGATCACCGATGCGGAATACCCGGCCGAAGGTGGCCAGATAGCCGGCAATCAGATTGGCCACGGAGGACGAGGCACCCAGCGACAACAGCAGGCCGGCAAACACCGACAGTCCGCGCAGCGCCTCCGAGCCCGAGCCGGGCAGATAGGGGTAGGCCATCACCAGCGCCACGCCCAGCACCAGCGTGCGGATGATCTTGTAGCTCGGCAGGGCCCACTCACGCTCGAAATTGACCAGCTCGACCGTGCCGCGCTCCAGGGCGTCGAAATACAGCCGCAGCAGGCGCAGACCGAAGCGCGTGACGAGTGCGAGCACGGCCAGGAACAGCAGTTTCGGAATGTAGTCCGCGATGCCGAGAGCGATCGTGGCGAGCGGTTTCAGCAACAGATCGGCAATATCGTCGCTCAGCCACCGGGTCCAGGGAAACTGGCTGAAAACCACATCGATCCAGACTATGGCGATGGCGATGATGGCGATGAACCGCAAGGTGCGTATCGCGCTCTGCAGCGTACGCAACATCGACCCGACTCCGACATGCATGGCACTGCCGAGTTTTTCGGACAGGGACTCGATGCGGGCTCCGTAGCGACGTTCGAGCAGGCCGTTCAGACGCCGCAACAGCCATCCGGCCAACAGCAGGGCAGCGATGGCAACAGCGGTCGCCACGACACTGAGCGCGAGGCTCTTGAGCAGGTGCTCGGGTGTCCGTTCCAGCCGGTAGCGCTGGATGGAGTCGGCGATCTGGCGGCGATGAAGCTCGGCCAGCACCGTCGGTGTCACCGACTCAAACCGTGCATCGGGTTCCGAGACATAAACCAGCAGGCGATCACCGGCACGGATGCCAAGCCCCACGGGCTCGGGTGCGATGCTCAGAGCATCCGGGCGCACGGCAGGATCATCGGCCGCATCACGTATGCGCTGAGCAATCGCCGCTGCCCGCTTCTGTGGCGGCTGCGACGAAGCACCGCGAACCTTGAACAGGGTATGGCCGTCGATCTGGACGGGCGCCGTCGCCACCTCGGCGGGACTGGCCTCCGACAGCTCTTCCGCTTGGCTGACCGGCATCAGGCCGGCGCCAGCCAGCAGCACCAGCAGGCATCGGGCGAGCATTGACCCGGTCGGCATCCTCACATTCCTGCCCCGTCCCGCCGCAATCGACTCAGTTGGCCTTGTCACCGATGTTCGCCGCTTCCCAGGCACGAACCTTCTTGCGTGCGGCATCGAACAGACGCTCGTAGTTGCCCTTGCGCACTTTCTCGCGCGCTTCCGGCGTGAGCAACTGCCAGACCGGATCGTACATGTAATAGACCTTCAGATATTTTTTCTGGTCGCCCGGTGCCACCTCGTCGGTACCAAAAAGAAAACGGTCCGGGTACCGGTTGATGATACTCGCCGTACGCTGTGTGGCCTCGGGAGTGGCGACAGCGTACTTGGCAACCTCATCCCAGGAGATGTCAAAGTACAGGTGCTTGAGGGCGGGGTCCTCCAGCATCGCCTTCACGATATCCATATGACCCACCGGCCGCTCGGCCCCACCAGCCGCAGCAACCGATTGCACCGGATGCACCACCCGGCCGATGCCCACATGCGCCCAGATGATGGTGGCGCCCGGATGACGACGAAGCAGATCCTTGGCCTGGGTCAGGTAGACCGGCTCGGCGCCCTGCTTCGCGAAGGGCATGTCGATGTCGTTGTGCAGGATGGCGATCAGGCCGGACTCGGCACAGAAGTCGAAGATCCGGTCCAGGGCCGGATCGGTCAGGCTGGCCGTATCACCCGCGACTTTCGAGGACACGAACTCCTTGTGGATCGTGAACTCACCGATGCCGGTGAAGACACCAGGAAAAGTCGTCAGCACCCGCTTGATGTGCTCGACGCCGTACATGTCGGCCGGATTGAAGCCGGTGATCATCGGATCGAAGCGCGCCCGATCTGCCGGCTTCAGGGACAGATACTGCGAGGCAATCCAGGCGTCGGTGAAGGAGTAGTAGTACAGCGGCGCATCGGTCTGCAGGTAGTAGGTCGGCGCATAGTTGCCGGAGTTCTCGTAGGACCAGGTCTGCTGCAGCGGGATGCCGAACAGCGCAACCCGGCCGACCTTGTCGCCCATGATCTCCAGGAACCTGTGGATGTCCGGGCCTTGCTGGACGTAGTTGGTCAGATGGAAGTGCGCGTCGTTGAACTCGTAGGCGGGCTCGGCCGTGGCCTGCCCCGCAACCAGCACCGGCAGACAGGCAGTTGCGGCAATGACGGCCAACCGGGTGCGCATCGGGATGCTCTAGCGCGGATTCGGGCCAAATACACCCACGCCCAGCTCGCCGGCAATGTCGCGGATGGCGTTGAGCGAACGCACGCTGTTGCCCGCCTCGTTCAGCCGTGGCGAGAAGGCCGCGATGGCAAACTTGCCCGGCACCACCGCGACGATGCCGCCGCCCACACCGGTCTTGGCCGGCAGGCCGGCGGTGTACATCCACTCGCCCGATTCGTCGTAGAAGCCCGCGGTGGCCATGACAGCCAGCAGTTCCGGTACATCATTCGCATTCATGACGCGCTTTTTCGTCAGCGGGTTCACGCCCAGGTTGGCGAGCGTCGCGCCCATGATGGCCAGATCCTTCGCGCTGACACCGATCGAACACTGCCGGGTATAGACGCGCATGGCTTCCTCAGGCTCGCTGTATAACCGCTCGTAGTTGTAGAGCAGGTTGGCGATGGCGCGGTTGCCGAAGGCCGTTGTGTACTCCGACTCGTACACCTCCTCCAGCACCGTGAGCGGCTGCGGACTGCCGGCAAAATCGCTGATGTTCTGCAGGATCTTGTTCCAGCGATCCTGCTCGGAGCTTGCCTGCACCAGACTCACCGCCGCGATGGCGCCCGCGTTTACCAGCGGATTGACCGAGCGCTTGTCCTTGTAGGTCTCGATGGCCAGCCGCGAGTTGAAGGGCAGGCCGGTGGGCTCCACGCCGATCTTGTCGTCAAGCACCTGCGGCCCCTGCTGGGTCATGATCAGCGCCGCCGTGAAGGGCTTGGACACCGACTGGATGGAGAACTTGTAGTCGACATCACCAGCGGTGTAGATCTTGCCGTCCTTCGTGGCGATCACCACGCCGAACAGTTCACTCGGCGTCTTGGTGAGAATCGGGATGTAGTCGGCGTTCTTGCCTTCCTGCAGACCCTTGTACTTCGCGTGTGCGGCGTCAACGACCCGCTGCAACTCCCTGGGCGAGGGATCAGCGGCATTGACGGAGCTAAAACCCAGCGTGGCCAGTGCCAGCGTGGCGAGCAGTGTTACTGACGATTTCATGCTTGTTGCTCCTGAATATCCGGCCATCACAGGGTCGTGCCGAAGTTGTACTTGAAGGAGATCTGCAGACGGGTGTCATCGCCGTCATCGCCGTCGTAATCCTCACGCTCGCCCCACAGCAACTCGGCGCCCACCATGACGTTCTCGACCGGGTAGTAGAGCAGGTTGGCCGAGGCATACTGGCCTTTCTTGAAAGTATCGTCCGTCTGGCCGTCGATATTGTCCACCTTGGTGAACGAATAGCCTGCCGAACTGCTCCACTGGTCGCTCCACCAGTGATCGTAGTAGGCCGATACACCGGTAAGCTCAACCGCCTCAAGCTGCACGTCGGGATCGCTGGGCGCCCGGTCCGGACCCGCATCCATGCCGCCATCGTTCATGTAGCTGGCAATGCCCTCGCCGTGGACCACGCCCACGCGGATCGCATCCTTCTCGAGTACATTGATCACGCTGGTCAGGTTGATGCCCCAGCCAGTGTCGTCATCATCGTAGAGAACGCCGAGGTCCGTGTCCGGACCCGGATCCGTGTCGCCGAGCACCTCGGTACCGATCCAGCGCAGGATACCGGCGACCTGTACATGCCCCCAGTCACCCTTCAGGCGGTAGTGGGCAGTCAGGTCGGGCAACTCCTGATCGCCCTGGGCACCGGGGAAATCGTCCACCTCGCGATACTGTCCCGAATCGATATCGTTGCCCGGATTCTCGATGGCCACGGCAAGGGTCTGGTCGCCCTTGACCGGCGTCCAGCGGATCTGCGGATTGCGCAGGAAGACCATGCCGGCCGGACCCCAATAATCGATGGTGTTGGGGAAGATGTCGCCATCCATGAACAGCGAGTTGGTCTGGCCGGCCAGGAACTGGCCAAACTCGCCGTAGGCATGACGCAGGCGGATGGTGGTTTCACCCGCATCGCTGCCGACGCCGAACATGTCGATCTCGAACTTCGTGTTGATGTCGCCTTTGGCGGTGGGCAGCGTGGCCTTCACCCCAAAGCGGCTCTGCTTGACGCTCATCATCGCCTGACCGTCGTCACCAAACTGATCCTCGTCGGTCGGGATACGCGAGGGCCGCAACGTGTCTTCCCAGTCCGGGTTCACCCGGCCGAAATCCTGGATGTAGTCGAGCTGGGCGAAACCGTAAACCTCGAAGGACTTCTGACCTTCGGCGGCAAGAGCCGGAGCCATCGCGATGGCAAGGGCCGAACCGGTGGCAAGCGCGGTGAACAGTCGGGTGGCGTGTGGCTGCAGAATCATGGATCTCTCCCCAATCAGTATTCGACGGACGGCAAGGAAACCAGCCCCTGCACACCGGGGCGCCCGGACGTACTCTCGCATGTCTTTTCAAGGGTGCGCCCGAATGAACCTCCGATCAAGCGGCTTTTCTTGTTATTGCCGCGCGGGGATCGGATGATAGGTCTTGAACGTCCTATTCCGCGGGGGTCAATATTGCGCGCGAGTTGACAGCACGGTGCGCTACTGCCTGGCTGCCGACGAGGTGGTGGATGCCGACGCTGTCGTGGACGAACGTGACGAAACCAACAACGCCATCGTCTTCGGCCCGATACCCTGACGCCGGCATGCGACCTAATCCCGCCGCCAATCGTCGGCGGGCTTGACAACCCGACCAGCGAATCGCGACGGTGCCCGCCGCGCGCGGCAGCTAACCCGTTGATCCCTTCCTGTCCTGCCCGGGCTGGCACGGGACATGCTTCTTACCGAGCGTGGTTCCGTGGCCGCACGGGCCACGGTGGATTCTGTCAAGGAAGGCAAAGGTCAGCATGAAGCTCTCGAACTCGATCCCGATGACGGCCCTGGCAATCGCGCTGCTGGCAGGGGCGCAGGCGACGGCGGCAACCATCTCGGCGGGCGACGTCGTCACCGTCGGCGACCGGTACGGCAACGTGTTCACGCCGACGCCCGTGGCCGGCGACAGCAACGGGCTGTACCGCAATCTCACCATCCGCATCAACGGCACGACGAACGTCAATGTCAGTGCCGGCCTGTTCGTGCTCGACTTCCGCGAGGGGACCTCGGACTGGGAGCAGTTCGAAACCTTCTGCCTGCAGCCGAACGTGTACCTGCAGCCGTTCTCCAATCCCTACCAGGCGATCTCACTCGGTGCCGGCGCCTATGCCACCGCCTCGGCGGCCATCGGCGAACTCTACGGGCGCTTCCGCGATGCCGTCGTCAACGACCGCACCGCTGCCGCCTTCCAGGTGGCGCTCTGGGAACTGGCCTACGACAGCGGCAGGAATCTCGGTGCCGGCAACTTCCAGCTCACCTATCTCGGCAGCGACGTCGCCGCGACGGCGAACAGCTGGCTGGCTGCGATCGACGGCACAGGCCCGCGCGCCAACCTGCTCGCGCTGGTGAGCAATCCCAATCTCGCCGACCGCCAGGACCTGCTGGTGGAGGATGTCCCGGAACCGGGCACGCTCGGCCTGCTGGTCGCCGGCGTCCTGGCCGGGGTCGGTCTGCGCCGTCGCGCATCGGTGGCGCACGGCTGAAACCGCTCCTGCCAACGGGCTGACGTGACACGGGAACCCCGCCTTGGCGGGGTTCCTGTTTTTCAGAGGCCCGTCGTCGCCTACCATGCCGCCGTGGTGACTCCCCGAAAGCTTCTCACGCGGATCAGGAAGACCTGGGCGTACGGCGCAGCCCGTCGCCGGCGGCAAGGCCTTGGCTCGACTGTCTTCGTCGGCGTGACGGGTACGTCGGGCAAGAGCACGGCGACCGGGCTCGCCGCCGCCATCCTGCGCACGGCCGGTCCATGCGCCCAGACGCGCGGGTACAACGCGCTCGGCGACCTGGTGCGGTTGTTGCGCAGCATGGGGCCGGCGCAGCGCTACTGCGTCGCCGAGCTCGCTGCCTTCGGGCCGGGCACGCTCGACCGGCACGTGGCGCTCATCGCGCCCGACATCGCGGTCGTCACGGTCATCGGGCGCGAGCACTACAAGGCGTACCGGCATCTCGATGCCGTTGCCGCCGAAAAGGCCAAAGTGGTGCTCGCGCCACCGCAGGACGGCGTGGCGGTCCTCAACATCGACGACCCGCTGGTGCGTGCCATCGGCGAGCGCACCAGCCGGCGCGTGCTCTGGTTCGGGTGCGATGCGGCGGCAACTCTGCGCCTGGTGCAGGCCCGCTCGGCCTGGCCGGAGTCGCTCACGCTCGTCGTCGCCTGGGGGGGAGCCGAATATGTGGTGGGCACGCGCCTGCACGGCCGCCATCTCGCCGTGCCGGTTCTGGCCGCACTCGGCGCCGGGCTGGCAGCGGGCGTGCCGATCGCCGCGGCGCTGGCTGCGATTGCCGCCTTCGAGCCGGCCGCGGGGCGCATGCAGCCGCTGGCCGCACCGGATGGCATCACCTGGATGCGCGATGACATGAAGTCACCGGCCTGGTCGTTGGCGTTGCCGTTCGAATGGCTGCGCGAGGCCCGTGCGCCGCGCCGGGTGGCGATCATCGGCACCGTGTCCGACACCCACGGCGACAGTGGGCGCAACTACCGCGACTTCGGCCGCATGGCGCGGACGGCGGCCGACCTGGTCGTGTTCGTCGGCCCGCTCGCACACCGTGGGTTGCGGGCGCGTGAGACACCGGACGACCCCACCGTGCAGGCGTTCCCGACGGCGCAGGCTGCCGCCGCGTGGTTGCGAACGGAACTGCGGGCCGGTGACCTGGTGCTGATGAAGGCTTCGCACAAGGCCGATCACCTGGTGCGGGTGATTCTCGACCGCGAACAGCCGATCAGTTGCTGGCGGGAGCGCTGCGAGCAGGTGAGGTTCTGCGACCAGTGTCCTGAACTGCGTGCCGCGCGGACGCCACCCTGAGGTCATGCACCCGGGAGGATGGCGCCCTGGGTCTATACGGCCGCCGCCTGCAGGAGCGCATGGACCTCGCGGGCGCGATTCCAGGCCTCACCGGTGTGAACGGCTCCGCTGTCAGGGCGGGTGGTCGGTGCGCGCAGGTCCTGCGCCATGGCGGCGAGTGCCTCGGACCGACGGATGCCCACGGCCGCACCGATGCGCGCCAGCGCCGCGGCGCCACCCTCCAGCAGGCCGTCGAAATCCACGAAGAGGACCCGCCGGCTCTGGCGGGCGAGCGCGTAGGTGTAGGCGGCAGTCCAGTACCGGACCCAGAACGCGGGATCGACGCGCCAGGGGGCGTTGGCACCAGCCAGCCAGCCGTCGAAGTCGATCGGCTTGAAGTTCAGGCCGAAGTCGTGGTGTCCGATCCACTTCATGTAGTCGCGCGCGAACGCGTCCTCGGCATGGGCCTGCAGGAAGCGCTCGTGCTGCCGGGCCAGGGACTGGACCTGGGCCTGCGGGTTGCGGAACAGGACGAGCACCCGCGCACTCGGGAACATCTCGAGCAGCGCATCGATGCGCGAGATGTTGGCGTTGTTCTTCGAGAGATAACGCAGGTGGCCGGGATCCTGGCGTACCGTGCGTCCGAGCGCAAGGATCTTGCGGACTGACTGGCGGATCGCGGCGGCAGCGTCGGGCGGAACCTCGCCGGCGTGCACGGGTGCGAGCCGGTCGCCGCGCACGATGCGATTGGCCATGTGGGCCAGCCAGACGACTTCCTCGAAGGCTTCCGGGCTGTCGTAGGAGATCTGCATGCCGTCGGCGTGGGCACGCTCGCGCCGGCGGCCCTGCTCGTGGAAGCGGTGCGACAGCCGGTGCCAGGCGAGTGGCGCCAGCACGAAGGGCATGTTCCGGTAGGTGTACGTGGCGAACTCCCCGGTGCCGTGGAGGATCTCGAGCAGCAGGGTCGTGCCGGCCCGCGGCAGGCCCGTGACGAAAACCTCGTCCTGCGATTCGACGGCACGGAGTTCCCGGGCGAACAGGTCGTCCTCCAGCTCGGCAAGGGCCTTCTGGAGCACGGGCATGCCGAAGGCGAGCCGGTGCAGCAGCCGGTCGAGGCCGCTATAGCCGTCGGAGAATGGCATGGCGGACCCGGACGTAGGCGAAGGCTGCGACCGTGAGCACGATGACGACGAACGGCGAGGTGAAGCTGCCGAGGATCGGTGCGCGCAGGTCCGGAAAGGCCGCGATCACCAGCGCGTAGAGTGCATAGAGCACGAGGCCGATGACCAGGAACTTGGCAGCCAAGGTGAGGGTGGCGCCGAGCATCCCGGCGGCGGCGCGCCGCATGTAGGTTTCCTTGGCAGCGTCGTCGACATCGGCTGCCGCGAACATCTTCATCGCCTCATGCGATCGGGCCAGGATGCCCTCCGTGTCCCGGCCGAGACCGAGCAGGAACCACAATTCGATGAAGAGCAGGCACGAGGTAGCGAGATAGATCCAGGTCATGCCCCGTCGCCTGGCTCGGGCTCCTGGTCACGGGTGGGTGCGGCACGGTCGTTCTGGTCCTTGCCGGCCGGGTTGCGCGCCTTGCGGAGCATACGCTTGATCGGGTACCAGACGAGGCCGACGATGGCCATCAGGAGCGCGAGCAGTCCGCCGACCAGCGCACCGATCACGCCCAGGCCGAGGCCCGGCCCCACGTAGGCGAGCGTGGGAGTCGCCGGCAGCAGGCTCAGCAGAATCAACATGAACGGTCGCATGTCAGGATCTGCGTTTCCAGGGTTCAGCGATGACAGGCGGGTACGGCTGAAAAGTAGCTCAACGGCACCCACATGCCATTTTGCACATGCTCGTTCTGATCGGGCGCATCGGCGGAAAGATTGTTGAACTCCATCACGTAATCGCCGTGTCGGCTCACCGAGATGATCCGGCCCTCGCCGGGCACGACGATCAGGACGTTGCCGTTCGGCAGGTACTGATGGGTGCCCATGAGCCTGGAGTAGAACTTCGCACTCCCCGCGAAGAGATCGTTCGACACCTGCCGTGTGACCGGGTCGATCTTGATGATCTCGGAGCGCTCGCGGCGTGAGTTGTTGTCGTACACGGATATCCTGCCATCCGCGGTGAAATCCGGATCGTGCTGCTTGAGCCATGGACCCCTGGCCCACCACTTCAGCCGGTGATCGTCCGGGTCGAGGACGGCAACGAGACTGATGGTGCGAAAGCTCAGCAGGAGGTCCCCTGCCTCGAACTCCGGAAAGGCAGCGGCGAGAGAGGCCGGCAGTACATCGACATCGTTGGGGTGAAACAGGTCGTCTTTTTCCCTGTCGGGCGGATCCCTCTCGAAGCGCCGGAACGGAAAATCGGGACGGACCCCAAACACCACTGCCGACGGGCCGAGCTTGTCGATGATGTCGTCGAGCAGCGATATCTCCCGGATGGTAGCCCCGGTTTCAGCGTCGAAGTTCACGATGTCGTTGACGTGGCCGTAGGCCGTGCCATCCCCGCGCCAGACCCAGAACGTTCCGTCGTCGGCGCGGGACATCTGGTGGTGATAGATGCCCGACTTGATCCACATCGGCTTGCTGCAGGCATCGAGGCGCGCCATGGCCTCGCCGCGGTCGAAGCTGACGATGATCGAGCCATCGGGCATGACATGGAACGAATGCGGGTTGCCGACCCCGTTCGCCGAGCCGTCGGGGTCCAGGGCCGTGTAGTCGATCGGCCAGGTGTGCAGGCGCGTGCCGAGGCTGTCGTAGAGCCACGCGGCATACGAATCCAGCTCGCCGTCCCAACCGACGAATGCGTAGAAGCCACGGTTGATGCGCGCGGCATCGTGGATGGTCATGAACTGCCGTGCGGCACCGGGCGGTGGCGTAACGCGCCGCCCGTCCGGAAGGATCCTGCCGTACCGAACGAGGCTTTGCGTGGCCTCGACCGCCGCATCGATCAGCGGGTAGGGCCAGATGCGATACTGTTGTGCCGCAACACCCCAGCCAAACGCCAGGGTGACCGTGAGGAAAATGGCGGAAACGATGAATGTGCGCTTGGCGAAAGCGTCCGACATGTCCTCGCACCAATCGAAAAACCCCGCGTCCGTGCGATAGGTTACGACTGATTTCGCGAATTGTCATCGCTACCGGCCCGCCGAACCCGCGGGCACTCCGGCGATCGCCGGCGTCGCCTGTCGTCAACCGGCGCGCTGCACCGGCACGCCGTTGCCGCGTCGCACGATGCGGTTGGCGCCGTCGACGTAGACGAGGCGTGGCGCGTAGCGGGCGAGCTCGACCTCGGTGTACTGCGCATAGGCCGCGATGATCAGCAGATCGCCGGGCGCGGCGCGGCGCGCAGCGGCGCCGTTGACGGAGATGGTGCCCGAGCCGCGCTCGGCGCGGATGGCGTAGGTGCTGAAGCGCTCGCCGTTGCTGACGTTGTAGATGTCGACCTGCTGGTGCTCGCGGATGTCGGCGGCCTCGAGCAGCTCGTCGTCGATGGCGCACGAGCCCTCGTAGTGCAGCTCCGACTGGGTCACCGTCACCCGGTGCAGCTTCGCCTGCAGCATCGTCCGTTGCATCGTCGTGTCCTCGCGCCAGGGAGCAGGGCGCCCCCGTTTACGCCAGCCGGGATTGTCCCGTTGGTTGACAATCTCCGATTCTAGAGCAGCCCCTCTACCCCCCGCAACGCCAACCGGTGCCGGGTCGAAGTTTCGAAGTTGTTCAACCGGTGCCGGGTCGAAGTTTCGAAGTTGTTGGTGCGGTCGTTGCCCGCAAGACAACTCGCCTCCCTCACCGGCCCCGGCGGCTACGGCGAGGCCTATGATTACGATGCCGACGGCCGCCTCGTTCAGACCACCATCACGGCGGACGGTGAGGACTACGTGATCAATCGGGATTTCAACAGCGCCGGGCTGGTCGACTCGCTGACCTACCCGGAGAGCACTGGGGCAGCGCCACTGCGCATCCGCTACGGCTACGATCACGGCGTTCTGAATGAGATTGCCGACTACAATGCGCCATCGAATATCTTCTGGAAGATGCATACGGTGGATGCCCGCGGCAACGCGCTCGATGAATCGCTGTCGATGGGTGTTGCCTCGCCGGCGATCAGCGTGATCAGCGGCTACGATCCGCTCACCGGGCTGATCGAGAGCCGCACGGTGGGTCAGGGCTCGCCCTACACCAACCGGCAGAACCTGGCGTTCGAGTGGGATCTGAACGGCAACCTGAAGAAGCGTACGGATTACAACCAGGGCGGACTCTACGAGGAGTTCTTCTACGACGCCCTGGACCGGCTGGACTACTCGCGCCGCGCCGGGGTGCAGAACCTGGACGTGGGCTACGATGCCCGCGGCAACATCGCCAGCCGGCTGGAGGGCGGGGTGGCCTACAGCTATGAGTACAACCACGCTGCGCACCCGCACGCGGTGAGCGCGGTGCTGCACGACTGCGGCTGCAGCTGCCTCACCGACAGCTACCTCTACGACGCCAACGGCAACATGACCAGCCGCGTGGGCGATGCCATCGGCTGGAGTTCCTACGACCTGCCGCTGACGCTCGCGCTGGGGACCTACAGCAGCCAGTTTGCCTACACCCCGCAGCGCCAGCGCTGGAAGCAGGTGGCCGTCTACGCCGGCACCACCGAGACCACGCTGTACCTGGGCGGGATGCTGGAGAAGGTGACCCGCGGGACGGTGACCGAGTGGAAACACCGCATCCCGGCCGGATCCGGCTCGCTGGCGCTGCACACGCGCCGCAGCGGCGCCACCCCGGCGAGCTCGACCTACTACGTCACCGGCGACCACCCGGGATCGGCAACCACGGTGCTGGAGGCCAACGGTGCGGTGCTGACCCACCTGAGCTTTGCAGCCTTCGGCAGCCGGCGGCGGGCGAGCTGGCAGGACCAGCTGCTGCCGGCCGAGTGGGGCCCGATCACGGCGACGACACGGCGCGGGTTCACGGGCCACGAGCACCTGGACAACCTGTCGCTGGTGCACATGAACGGGCGGGTGTACGACCCGAAGCTCGGGCGGTTCCTGTCGGCCGACCCGGTGTACGTCGGCGACCTGGCGCGGCCGCAGACGCTGAACCCGTACAGCTACGTCGGCAACAACCCGTTGAGTGCGGTGGATCCGAGTGGCTGTTGGCACCGGCTGGGAGGTTTGTTTTGTGGACATGACCTTGCGCTGGACAGGGAAACTTCACCCATCCGGGTGATGGCAAGCGCACCACTAGCAGACAATAATCCCCTCCGGTGACCTGCTGGCTTTCTTCGGACGACTTCATACTTGGAAGATGGACTACACACCGGGGCTCATGTTTCCGGTAGTTGCCCGTGAGCTTCCTGAAAACAACATCAACGATCAGGGGGAAAAACAGATGAACACCAAGACAGGTTTGCTGGCAGGACTGGTACTGCCCAAGCGGTATAGGGTACTGCTATGAAAGTCATTAAAGCGGCCATACTCGTCGTTGCCATGTATGCGGGGGGCGCTTCGGCCACGACTTTGACAGTCATCGCGACCGGGTCCGTCTATTCGACAGATAACTTGGACGGCTTTGCTATTGGGGACCAGTTCACGCTGACCTATGACATCGACACAAGTGCGTCTGACTTCAACCCGGACGACTTCAGTATTGGCGACTACCGAACAGCGGGAACGAACGTTCGTGTTCAGGTCGCGGATTACCAAGCGACTGCATTGACAGGAGGGGTGCGCGTCATTAATCACAATGGCAGCCCAACCATCTTTGATGGTGAACCTGACAGTTATGTGTTTGGTTCTGGCCAGTGCCGCTATGCCGGTTTCCAGTTCTGTGACAGCTTTGCGGGCCCTGACGTGAACTCGAGATTCCCGTTCTTTGTTGAATTTAGCCTCAAAGACCCGACGCGGACGGCATTCTTGTCTGACGCGCTCCCAGCATTCTTACCGCCCGTTGCAGCGTTCCCTTCCACGCCAATTCTCGACAGTGATGGCAATAATCATCTGATATTGAGCTTCGCAACTGAGAACCTGGGCGGCAACGCGTGGGCAGGCGTGCTCAGGGTAAAGGCGAATGTGACCTCGGTCGCGGTCGTACCAGTTCCTGCAGCTGTCTGGCTCTTCGGCTCTGCTCTCGGCCTGCTCGGCTGGCTGCGGCGAAAGTAGGCCAACCTCTAGTGGGGTGATGCAATACACCGCTCGCGCCGCTGGCCGCAGCGGATAATAACCGGACCCGAGATTGTTGCGGAGTGCCAGCATGCGCGGCGAAGCCGCGCCTCTAGTCTGGCTGGTTCTCGTATTGGTGACTCCTCCCGCTATGGAAGCCACGGGACGGGACTGCTGGCGCTGAGCGGGGCGGTTCGCTGACTGAACGCGCCGGGTGGCCGCCTGCCGCAAGCAGGCCCTCGCGATCGCGCGTGATGCCCGCCGGCATCCCCGGCACCGGTGATGCCCTCGTCGTCGACCCCGACGAGGACTACTGGCCGCGGCTGATCCCCTCGCTCGGCGTTACCTGGAAGTTCTGACCGTCAACCGGTGCCGGGTCGAAGCCAAGCCTACCGCAGCACCACCGTGCGCCGCCCGTTGAGAAACACGCGGTGCTCGAGCTGCAGCTTGACGGCGCGGGCGAGCGTCAGGCACTCGACGTCGCGGCCCACGGCGGCGAGGTCCTCGACGGACTGCGTGTGGTCAACGCGCTCCACCGCCTGCTCGATGATCGGGCCTTCGTCGAGATCCGCGGTGACATAGTGTGCGGTCGCGCCGATCAGCTTCACGCCGCGCGCGTGCGCCTCGTAGTAGGGCTTGGCGCCCTTGAAGCCGGGCAGGAACGAGTGGTGGATGTTGATGATCCGCCCCGGGAAGCGCTCGCACAGAGCCGGCGACAGCACCTGCATGTAGCGGGCGAGGACGACGAGATCAGCCCGGGTGTCCTCGATGATCTCGAGCAGGCGCTGCTCGGCCTGCGGCTTGGTGGCCGCCGTCACCGGCACGTGGAAGTAGGGCACCCGGTGCCATTCGGCGAGCCCGGCGAGGTCCATGTGGTTGGAGACGATGGCCGGGATCTGCATCGACAGCGCGCGCGTGCGGTAGCGGTACAACAGGTCGTTCAGGCAGTGGTCGTGGCGCGAGACCATGACCAGCACGCGTTGCAGGACCTGCGTGTCGTGAACCTGCCAGGCCATCCGGAAGCGTTCGGCGATCGGCTCGAAGCCCGCGGCGAAGGCAGTGCGCGAGAAGCCTGCCGCCGGGGCGGTGAAGCGCGTGCGCATGAAGAAGCGCTTCGTCTCCGGATCCCCGTAGTGCGAGGACTCGTCGATGAAGATGCCCTGTGCGCTCAGGTAGCCCGACACGGCGGCGACGATGCCGGTGGTGTCCGGGCAGACGATGGTGAGGACGTGCGATCCCGGCGTCGTGCTCATGACGGCCGGTGCCGGCGGATCGCGCGGGTGACAGACGGGTGAGGCATGCGGCCAGTCCTGGGAACCGGGTAAGATGACCCCGGAAGCGCGCCGATGTTAGCAGGCCCGAGCATCGTATCGCACGATGCGGACCGCGCGCGGGGGAGCCGTTCGTCATGCCGGACACGATACTGCAGGCCATCGAGCGGCTGCGCCGCGCCGAGCCGCGGCTGCGCCAGGTCGAGCTGCTCCTGCCAGACCTCAATGGCATCCTGCGCGGCAAGCGCTGCACGCTGAAGGAACTCGAGGGCATCGCGCGCGCCGGGCTGTCGTTTCCGGCCTCCGGCTACCTGCTCGACAGCCGCGGCTGCCTCATCGAGGGGCTGGTGCACGGCAACGCCGACGGCGACCCGGACTACCTGTGCCGCCTCGTGCCGGGCTCGCTGGTGCCGGTGCCCTGGTCGAAGACGCCGCTCGCCCAGGTGCTGCTCGGCATGGAGCACCGCGACGGGCGGCCCCATTTCGCCGACAGCCGCCAGGTGCTCGCCGGCGTGCTGGCGCGATTCGCGGCGCTCGGCCTGACGCCGGTGGTGGCCGTGGAATACGAGTTCTACCTGCTCGACGACACCCGCGGCGAGGGCCCGCGTGCACGCCAGCCGCGCGTGCCGGGTACCGAGCGGCGCGCCGGGGGGCCGCGCGTCTACAGCCTCGAGGACCTGCACGAGCTCGACGATCTGTTCTCCGCCATTGCCAGCGCCAGCGAGCAGCAGCAGATCCCGGCCGGCAGCGTGGTCTCGGAGTACGGCGCCGGTCAGTACGAGGTGAACCTGCACCACGTCGCCGATGCGCTGCTCGCCTGCGACCACGCGGTGCTGCTGCGCCGGCTGGTGCGCGGCGTGGCCGCGCGCCACGGGCTCGCCGCGACCTTCATGGCCAAGCCCTTTGCCGACCGCGACGGCTCCGGGATGCACGTGCACCTGAGCCTCCTCGATGGCGACGGGCGCAACGTCTTCGGTCCGCTGCCGGCGCAGGAGGGCGCCGCCTACGCGCCACGGCTGCGTCACGCGGTTGGCGGCATGCTTGCTGCCCTGGGCGAGTCGCTGGCGATCTTCTGCCCGAACGCGAATTCCTACCGGCGCATCCGTCCGGGCTGCTTCGCGCCGATCGCGCCGAACTGGGGCGCGAACCACCGCGGTGTGGCCATCCGCATCCCGGTGTCCGATGCTGCCAACCTGCGCCTCGAGCACCGCCCGGCCGGCGCCGACTGCAATCCCTATCTCGCCGTGGCCGCGATCCTCGCAGCGGTGCACCACGGCATCACCACGCAGGTGGAACCGCCACCGATGGTGCGCGAGGGCGAGCAGATCCAGGCGGACGTGACACTGGCGCACCGCTGGGAGTCGGCGCTCGACGCCTTCGACCGCGCACGCGTCCTGCCCGGCTATCTCGGCGAGGAATTCTGCCGGGTGTTCAGCGTCGCGCGCCGCTTCGAGGCCGATCAGTTCCATGCCGAGGTGCCGAACCTCGATTACGACTGGTACCTGCCCTCGATCTGAGCAGCCGGTCGTCGCGGGCCTGCGGGCTTTTCACCTAGAATACGCGGCCCCGGGGCGGGCTTTCCGGGAGGCGAGGCAAGGCGATGTCCGACTATCAGGCGCCACTGCGGGAGATGAAGTTCGTCCTCGAGGACCTGGCCGGCCTCGGGGCCATCGCCCGCTTGCCGGCCTTTGCGGAGGCCACGCCCGACGTGATCGAGGCCGTGCTCGGCGAGGCGGCACAGTTCGCGGGCGAAGTGCTGGCGCCGGCCAACCGGATCGGCGACACGCAGGGCACGCGCGTCGTGAACGGCCAGGTCGTCGTGCCGCGCGAGTTCACCGCTGCCTACCGGCAGTTCGTCGCCGGCGGCTGGCCGGGCCTGTCGTTCGACACGGCCCACGGTGGCCAGGGGCTCCCCTACGTGGTCGGCGTGGCCGCCGAGGAAATCTGGCAGTCGGCCAACCTCGCCTGGTCGCTCGGCCCGCTGCTCACGCAGGGTGCGGCACGCGCCGTGCTGGAACACGGCGGCGAGCGGCTGCGTGCGCTCTACCTCGAGAAGCTCGTCACCGGCGAGTGGACCGCCACCATGAACCTCACCGAGTCGCAGGCGGGCTCGGACCTGGCCGCCATCCGCACGCAGGCCGTGCCCGAGGGCGAGCACTTCCGCATCACCGGCCAGAAGATCTTCATCACCTGGGGCGACCACGACATGGCCGCCAACGTGGTGCATCTGGTGCTCGCCCGGCTGCCGGATGCGCCACCCGGCACGCGTGGCATCTCCCTGTTCCTGGTGCCGAAGTACCTGCTGGCCGCGGATGGCAGCCCGGGCGAGCGCAACGCCGTGGTGCCCGTATCGGTGGAACACAAGCTAGGCATCCACGGCAGTCCCACCTGCGTGATGGCCTTCGAAGGGGCGGTGGGCTACCTGATCGGCGCGCCGCACACCGGGCTCGCCAGCATGTTCACGATGATGAACCATGCGCGGCTGTGCGTCGGGATGGAGGGCGTTGCCATCGCCGAGCGCGCCTACCAGCAGGCACGCGCCTATGCCCGCGAGCGCGTACAGGGGCACGTGCCGGGCGTGGCGGGCAGGGCGCCGATCATCCGTCATGGCGACGTGCGGCGCATGCTGTTCACCATGAAGGCACAGATCGAGGCGATGCGGGCGGCGGCCTACGTGACGGCGGCACACTTCGACTTAGCGCACCAGGCCACCGACGCTGCCGAGCGTGCGCGCCACCAGGCGCGGGTCGAGCTGCTCACGCCCGTGATCAAGGGCTGGTGCTCCGAAACCGGCCAGGCGCTGACCTCGCTGGCACTGCAGGTCCACGGCGGTGTGGGCTACATCGAGGAGACCGGTGCGGCGCAGTTCTTCCGCGACGCGCGCATCACCACGATCTACGAAGGCACCACGGGCATCCAGGCGGCCGATTTCGTCGGCCGCAAGATCCTGCGCGACGGGGGCGCGGCACTGCGTGCGCTGGTCGCGGAGATCGCTGCGACCGCCGGTGAGCTGCAGCGCCATGGCGAGCGGCTCGCCGAGCTGCGCGCGGCGCTGCAGGAGGGCGTGGCGGCGATCGGGGCGGCCGGTGCCTGGCTCGCGGCCAACCATGCCCGCGATCCGGCCGTGCCGGGTGCGGTGTCCTTCAACGCGCTGATGCTCGTCGGCACCGTGGTCGGCGGCTGGCAGCTCGCACGGGCCGCGGCCGTGGCCTGCGACCGGCTGGCCACCTCGCCGGCGGATGCAGCCTTCTACGAAGCGAAGATCCTCACCGCGCGCTTCTACGCCACGCAGGTGATGCCGGTGGTCGGCGCCTGGCGTCGTGGCATCGAGTCCGGTTGCGAACCGCTGCTCGCCATCGCCGACGAACAGCTCTGAGAAGGATCGGGGCGATCGCCCCCCGCCCGGCGCTCTCAGGTGTCGTAGGGACGGTCGGTGGCGCTGAACAGCGCGAGCAGCGTCAGGTCCTCGGCGATCTCGACGAAGGCGTGGCGCACGTTGGCCGGGATGAACAGCACGAGGCCGGGACGCACGTCGCGGTCCTCGCCGCCGACCCGCAGCCGCGCCCGGCCCTCGATCACCAGGTAGACCTCGTCCTCCAGGTGCGGGCCCTGCAGGTCGTTCGACCCGGCCGGCAGGCGGTACAGCGCGCCTGACAGTCCGGGCGAGCGCAGGAACTCGAAGAACCTCGGCTCCGGGCCGCGCACCCTCTGCTTGAGTTCGTCGAGGTCGTAGCTCTGGGGGCTGTCGGGGCTCATGCGCGGATGATCCCGGTTCCCCACGGCCGGCGCAACTGCCGGCGGGGGACCTATACAATGTCGCCCCCGGGCGCGAGGCCGGAGGCGGCGACATGAATGACGCGAAGCGAAAAAAAGGCGATTCCATGGGTTTCAATACCAGGCAGATTCACGCCGGCGTGGAGCCGGATCCGGTCACCGGGTCGATCCTCACGCCCATCTACCAGACCACGACCTACGTGCAGGAATCCGTCGACCGGTACCTCGCGAAGGGTTACTCCTACTCGCGCTCCGCCAACCCGACCGTGCGCGCGCTGGAGCGCAAGCTCGCCGATCTCGAAGGCGGCGCCGATTGCACCTGCTACGGCACGGGCATGGCGGCGCTGCAGGCGGTCTACCTGGCCTTCCTCAACGCGGGTGACCACGCCATCGTCTCCGACGTGGTCTACGGTGGCACGTACCGGCTGTCGACGAAGATCTTCAGCCGCTTCGGCGTGGAGTTCTCCTTCGTCGATACCTCGCGACCCGAGGAGGTGCGCCGGGCGCTGCGCGACAACACGCGCCTGGTGCTGACCGAGACGCCTGCCAACCCGACACTGAAACTGACCGACATCGCGGCGGTGTCGGAGATCGCCCGCGCTGCCGGCGTCCTGCACGCCGTCGACAACACGTTCCTCACGCCGTATTACCAGCGCCCGCTCGAACTCGGCGCCGACCTGGTGGTGCACAGCACGACCAAGTACTTCGATGGCCACAACGCCACGGTCGGCGGAGCGGTGGTGGCTCGCTCGGCCGAACTCGATCGCGCGCTGCGCTTCGTGCAGAACGCCACGGGCATGATCATGGCTCCGCACGGGGCGTGGCTCACGCTGCAGGGCTGCAAGACGCTGTCGGTGCGCCTGGAGCGGCAGTCGGCCAATGCACTCGCCGTGGCGCGTTTCCTCGAAAGCCACCCGAAGGTGGCCACCGTGCGCTATCCGGGCCTGGAGTCCTTCCCGCAGCGCGAACTCGCCCGGCGCCAGGCTTCGGGTTTCGGCGCCATGCTCTGGTTCGAGGTGCGCGGCGGGGTGGCTGCCGGCAAGGCGCTCATGGACCGCATCCGCGTCTGGAGCCTCGCCGAGAATCTCGGCTCGGTGGAGTCGTTGATCACCCACCCGGTCACCATGACGCACGCCGACGTCGAGGAGGCCGAGCGCCGGCGCGTCGGCATCAGCGACGGGCTGGTGCGGCTGTCGGTCGGGATGGAGGACGCCGAGGACCTGATCGGCGCGCTCGACGAGGCGCTCGGCGCCCTGTCCGCCTGAGGGTGGGGCAACCCGGGCGGTCGGTGGCACGCCGGATTTGAAAAATCCGGGTGCGTCCCCATCTAAGGGACAGCGGCGGGCGCGGCCCGCCCCCCACCGACAGAGACAGAGGAGCAAACGCCATGACGCTGGTCAACTGGAGCCCGTTTCGCGAATTCGAGGACATCTTCGACCGTTACAACCGACTGTTCAGCCGCTCGGTCCCGGCCGCCGGCCAGGGCGAGGCCGCCGGGGTGGTGCAGTGGCGCCCGGCCGCCAACATCTCGGAGACGAAGGACGAGTACCTGATCAAGGCCGAGTTGCCCGAGGTCGAGAAGAAGGACGTCGAGGTCACGGTGCACGACGGCGTGATCACGATCCGCGGCGAGCGGCGCTTCGAGCGCACGGATGACAGCGAGAAGCAGCACCGCGTGGAATCGTTCTACGGGACCTTCGCCCGCAGCTTCTCGCTGCCGGCCGATGCCGACGAGGGCAGGATCCACGCCGAGTCGAAGGATGGCGTGCTGAAGGTGCGCATCCCGAAGACGCAGGTTGCGAAGCCGAAGGCCATCGAGATCCAGGTCAAGTGACCTCCGGCGGGGACAGGCCCTCAGCCTGTCCCCGCCCGCACCCTGCAGGAGCGACGCTGTAGGAGCGACGCCAGTCGCGAATATTTTTGTCGCGAATATTCGAATTCTCTCCCGCCACCCCCCGCCTCGCCGGCCGGACACCCGCCGGCGGGACGCTCCCTGCGGGCATCCTGCCCTCCGGTCGCTCGGGTCTCGCGGGCGCTCGGCATCCTGCCTCGCTGGCTCGACACGCCCGCCACCGGGCGCCCGGCCGGCGAGGCTGCCGACTGCGCCGACGTGCAGGAGCACTCTGTAGGAGCGACGCCGTAGGAGCGACGCCAGTCGCGAATATCCTTCTTCGCGAATATTCGAATTCTCTCCCGCCATCCCCCCGCCTCGCCGGCCGGACACCCGCCGGCGGGACGCTCCCTGCGGGCATCCTGCCCTCCGCTCGCTCGGGTCTCGCGGGCGCTCGGCATCCTGCCTCGCTGGCTGCGCACGCCCGGCGACCGGGCCCTGACGGCAGCCCGGGGAGGGGGCGCGGGGAGAATCGCGGGGAGAGAAGAGGTCGCGAAGAGAAGATTTGCGAAAAGAATCGCGACTGGCGTCGCTCCTACACGTCGCTCCTACACGTCGCTCCTACGGGAAAGGGCGGGCGTGTTGACGTAACGCGGCGCTGCCGTTCACCGAATCCGGGTGACATATCAACGCGGGGGCAAAAGGTGACGTGATTCACCGAGACGCCGCCGGACTGCGTCTAAGGTGGACATCGAGTCGAGATCGCCAACGGCCAGGACGGCCGAGGTGCGCGGTCGATGAAGCCGAGACGCGTAGCTCCTAGCATGCCGACCGCCGGACAGGGACGTCCGGCGGTCGTGCTGTTCCTGCTTCTCGCTGCTGCCACGGCTGGTGCCGACGCGCCAGCCGGGGACACATCGCTCCAACTCGACCTCCCGCCCGCCGACATGCTCACGGGCTTCGGGCAGTGGGACACGGTGCTGGCCTCAGCGGTGCTGCCGGACGCCGCGATCGGCAATCCAGTCGACGTCGAGGCCCCCGCTTACGAGCTGGCGGAGGGGCTCGAGGTGCAGGTCGTGCACAATCGCCGCAAGTTCCGCGCCCGCGCCATGGACTGGGTCAGCGAACGCTCGGTGGCGATCGGCCAATTCGCCGACTTCATCATCGGCGGCGCCGATTCAGGCTGGCACCTCACCGTCGACCCGCGTGGCGACGATGAATACCAGCTGCAGTGGAAGGCGCGCTTCCGCTGATCGCTCAGCGGCGCCGGCGCGCCGCAGGCTGCCAGGACGACACGCAGGACCCAGGCCGCTCGCGACCGGCGGCGCTCAGCGCTGCGCCGCGCGTTCGAGTATCCAGGGCAGGTGCTGGCTGGTGATCTCGGCCCACTCCAGGCGCAACCACGGCGTGAAGCGTGCGGGGTCGGCGGCTATCTCGGCGGTGAGCGCCGCAGGCGCGACGTAGCGCCAGTCGGCGATCTCCGTCGCGTTGGCTGCTGGCGGACCGCTGTCGAAACCCGCGAAGACCCAGCACAGCTCGTGCTCGGCCCCGATATTGCCGTAGCGGGCCTCGTACTCGAACTTGTAGAGGAAGGCGAGTTCGGCGCCGAGGGCGAGTTCCTCGTGCAGGCGGCGGCTGGCCGCGGCTTCGACAGCCTCGCCGCGACGCGGATGGCTGCAGCAACTGTTCGACCAGGCGAGCGGCCAGAGCGGCTTCTGCGCGCTGCGTTGCTGCAGGAGCAGCTGGCCGCGATCGTCGAACAGGAAAATGGAGAACGCCCGGTGCAGCACGCCGCGGCCGCGATGGCAATCCTCCTTGCTCATGAATCCCGTCTCGCGGTCCTCGTGGTCCACGAGGATCAGCAGGTCGGCCGGGTTGTTGGCCGGGGCGCCGAGCGCGTTCACGGCTCGCCGCCGGCGGTGAAGGCGATCGCGCGGTAGCCGTGCCGCTCGATGGCCTGCTGCACGCCGGTGGCATCGCCGTCGCAGAGTGCGACGATGGCACCGCCGCCACCGCCGCCGGTGAGCTTGGCACCGAGCGCACCGGCTCCACGGGCAATGCCGATCAGCCGCTCGAGTTCGGGCGTGGACACCTGCAGCGCATTGAGCAGGCCCTGGCAGATGTTCATGAGGTCGCCGAGCGTTGCCACGTCGTTGTCCTGCAGGGCGGCCACCGCCTGCAGCACCAGCGCGTCGATGTCGTCGAAGATCTTCTCGTACAGCCGCGGGTTGCGCTCGCGTGCCTCGCGCACATTGCCCACGGTGCGCGCCGTGAGCCCTTCCTCGCGCGTCATGGCGACCACCAGGTGCAGCGGCCGGGTGATGTTGAGCGGTTCGGCCAGCGGCGGCGTGCCGCGGCGGTAGACGAGCGGCCGGCCGTAGGTCGCCAGCGTGTTGTCGATGCCGCTCGGGCTGCCGTGGGCGATTTCCTCGGAGAGCCAGGCGAGCTCGTTCACCTGCTCGTCGCGCAGTTGCAGGCCGAAGTGGCGGTCCAGCGCGCGGATGATGGCGACCGCGATGGCTGCCGAACCGCCGAGCCCCATGCCGCGGGGCACATCGGGGAAGACCTCGATGCGCAGATCGCGATCGGTGAGACCGAGCCGGTCGAGGATCACGCCCGCGGCGCACTCGAAGGAGCGGCGCTGCTCGGGCGGCTTGGCGAGCTGGTACTCGACACCCCAGCGCGGGATGAGCAACTCGACACCGCGTCCGGCATCCTCGACCACGGCGCGCGTGGTCAGCGGCAGTGGCACCGCGATGGCGTGGCGGCCGTAGACCACGGCGTGTTCGCCGAGCAGGATCGCCTTGCCCCAGCCCACGCCGAGTTCGGCGTCCGCCCCGGCCCTGGCGACGGTGGCCGGCGCGCCCTGGCGTTCGCCGCGCACCTGCTCGAGCAGCTCCTGCGCCTTCCAGACCTTGATCTCGCCGTCCCGCAGGACGCGTTCGAGCACCTCGTCGAAGAGTTCCGGCGGTGTGCCGGCGGCCTTGACCACGCTGCGCGCATGCAGCGTCATGTGGCCGGTCTGGATGCCTTCGGTGGCGAGCGCGCGCAGGGCGGCGAAATTCTGCGCCAGGCCGACCGCGGCCATGACCTCGGCCAGTTCCTGCGCCGTCTTCGCGCCGAGCAGGCGCATGTTCATGGCCACGCCCGGGTTGGATTCGAGCGGTCCGCCGACGATGCCGACCTTCATCGGCATCTCCAGGCGCCCGCGCAGGTTGCCCTGGTCGTCCTTCCACCACTGCGACAGCGAGCTGTAGCGGCCCTGGCGCGCCGCGTAGGCGTGGGCGCCGGCCTCGATCGCGCGCCAGTCGTTGCCGGTGGCGAGCGCGACGGCATCGACACCGTTCATGATGCCCTTGTTGTGTGTGGCCGCGCGGTAGGGGTCGACGATGGCGAAGTCCGAGGCGACGATGATGCCGTCGCGCACGCGCTCGCCGGCATAGCCCTTGCCGGCCAGCGCCGCCGGCGGCAGCGTGACTTCGGCGCGGGCCAGCGCCCGGTCGGCGAGGTTGGAGAGGATGCGCAGGAAGACCTGGCCTTCGGTGAGCGACTCCACCAGAGAGGCCACGCCCTCGCACATGCCGTTGACGAGGTTGGCGCCCATGGCATCGCGGGTGTCCACCAGCAGGTGCAGTACCAGCATCTCGCCTTCGAGCGTGGTCATCGGATAGCTGCGTACTTCGATGTCCACCGCACCGCCGCCGCGCGCCACCATGCGCGGGTGGAAGCTGTTGGCGAGGTCGAGGATTTCCTGGCGGTGCGCGGTGAGCGCGCTCATCGCCCGCGCCATGTCGGGCACGTCGATCACCTGGATCTGCCCGATCAGGATCGGCGGTGAGGCAGTGGCGCCGAAGCCGCCGCAGTTGCGGGCAACCTTGGCTGCGGCGCTCAGGGCGGCGACGATCGAGGGTTCCTCGACCACCAGCGGCACCACGTAGTCGCGGCCATTGATGAGGAAGTTCAGGCCGAGCCCGATCGGCATGCCGAGCACGCCGATGACGTTCTCGATCATCTTGTCGGCGGCGTTGACGTCGAGCGTGGCCTCGCCGCGGGTGAGGCGTGCGAGATCCGCATCCGAGAGCAGGCCGCGCTCGTGCACGGCGCGCACACGGTCGGCCGGCGACATGCGGTAGAAGTGCGGGATGCGGGAGCGGGTCACGGTACTGGCTCTCCGGGACGGCCCGGTTTTCCTGTCGGCTCCGGCGTCCGGACGGGGCACCGCAGCCGGGCCGCACGTTAGCAGGAACCTCCTTATATTGCCATGCGATGCATGCGCCCGCGTCGCGCCAGGCGGGGTGTCCGGCGCGGTGCCGGAGGCCTGTCGAAGGCGGCGGGGGTTTTCCGGCGTCAAATCGGTAAACTGTTCCCCCATGCGTCGCGTCTGGTTCGTTCTCGCCACTCTCGTCTTGTGTCAGTCCGTGCGGGCCGACGAGGGCATGTGGACCTTCGACAACTTTCCGCGCGACCGGCTGAAGCAGGCGTACGGAGTCGATATCGGCCAGCCCTGGCTCGACCGCCTGCGTCTGGCCACGGTGCGCCTGGAGGGCGGCTGCACGGGGTCGCTCGTCTCGCCGGCGGGCCTGGTACTCACCAATCACCACTGCGTGGCCGACTGCGTAAGCCGGCTGTCGAGCGCAGCCCGCAACGTGCAGGCGGCCGGCTTCATCGCCCGCACCCGGGCGGAGGAGGAGCGCTGCGCGGCCGAGCAGGCCTCGGTGCTGGTGGCCGTCGAGGACGTGACGGCACAGGTGTCGGCAGCCATCGGGACCCGGTCCGGGGCGGAGGCGAACCAGGCGCGCAAGGCGGTGCTGACGCAGCTCGAGACGGCGTGCGAGGCGCGTCATCGCAGCGCGACGGAATATTATTCCTGCGAAGCGGTGACGCTCTACGGCGGTGGCCAGTACTTCATCCATCGCTACCGGCGCTACGAGGACGTGCGCCTGGCGTTCGCGCCGGAAACGGACATCGCCTTCTTCGGCGGCGACATCGACAACTTCCAGTTCCCGCGCTGGAACCTCGACTTTGCGCTGCTGCGGGTGTATGTCGACGGCGCCCCGGCCGTGACGCCCGGGCACCTGCGCTGGCGCCGCGGCGGTGCTGCGGCCGGAGAGCCCGTGTTCGTCGCCGGTCACCCCGGCAGCACCGAGCGGCTGAAGACCGTCGCGCAACTGCGCTTCGAGCGCGACGTGCGCCTGGCCCGCTGGCTGCTGCGCGCTGCCGAGCTGCGCGGGCGCTACCTCGAGTTTGCCGCCCGCGGCGAGGAGTTTGCGCGCATCGCGCAGGAGCCGCTGTTCGGGCTGGAGAATGTCTTCAAGGTGCGCCGCAACCAGATGCGGGTGCTGCTCGACGAGGCGTTCCTCGGCCAGCACGAGCGCGAGGAACGCGCATTGCGCCAGGCGGTGGCGGCCGACGCCCGCCTGCGGCCATGGGCGGGCGCCTGGGCCGACATCGAACAGGCGCTCGCCGCCTGGCGTGTCATCTTCGACCGGCACCTGTACCTGGAGCAGGGCGTGGCGCTGCAGGGCGAACTCGCCGGCTACGCGCGGGTGCTGGTACGCGCCGCCGGCGAGCGCGAGAAGCCGAACGAAGCGCGCCAGCGCGAGTACACGGAGGCGGCCTTGCCGCTGCTGCAACAGCAGCTGCTCGCACCGGCGCCGGTCTACTCCGAGCTCGAGATCCTGCGCCTCGCCTTTTCCCTCGAGAAGTTCGTCGAGACGCTCGGTGTCGACGACCCGGCCGTGCGCCTGGCGCTTGGCCGCGAGGCGCCACGGGCGCTCGCCACGCGCCTGGTGCGCGAGACGAAGCTCGGCGACCCGGCGTTCCGCACGCGGCTGTGGGACGGCGGGCGGGCGGCACTCGAGCAGTCCGGCGATCCGCTGATCGCGCTCGTGCTGCGCCTGGAGCCCGAGGCGCTGCGTCTGCGCCAGCGCTACGATGACGAGATCGAGGCGCCGCTCGCGACGGCCGGGGAACAGCTCGCCCGCGCACGCTTCGCCGTGAAAGGCAAGGGCACGTATCCGGATGCGACCTTCACGCTGCGCCTGACCTACGGGTCGGTGAAAGGCTGGCGCGAGGGCGAACGCGAGATCACGCCCTTCACCACCATGGAAGGACTGTATGCGCGGGCCACCGGCCAGGCGCCGTTCCGGCTGCCGCCGCGCTGGGTGCAGGCCCAGCAGCGCATCAATCTCGAGACCCGCTTCAACTTCGCCGCCGACACCGACATCACGGGTGGCAACTCGGGCAGCCCGGTCGTCGATGCAGCCGGGCGCCTGGTCGGGCTGATCTTCGACGGCAACATCCACTCGATCGGCGGGGACTACGGCTTCGATCCCGTCCTCAACCGCTCGGTTGCCGTGCACCCGGCGGCAATCATGCTGGCGCTCGGCGAGGTGTACCGCGCCGAGCCGCTGCTGCGCGAGATGGTCGTCGAGTAGCCATGGGAACGGACCGGCCCTGGGTCGCCCATTATCCGCCTGGGGTGCCTCGCGAGATCGAACTCGACCCGGCGGCCTCCATCCCGGGCATGCTCGAAGCCGCCTGCGCGCGCTTCGCCGATCACCCTGCCTTCAGTTGTCTCGGGCGCACCATCAGCTACCGCGAACTCGACGTGTGGTCGGCGCGCTTCGCCGCCTTCCTGCAGAAGCGGCTCGGCCTCGCGCGCGGCGATCGCGTCGCCATCATGATGCCGAACCTCCTGCAGTATCCGGTGGCGCTCTACGGCGTGATGCGCGCCGGCATGGTGGTGGTCAACGTCAATCCGCTCTACAAGGCCCACGAGCTCGAGCACCAGCTGCGCGATTCCGGCGCCCGGGCCATCGTGATCATCGCCAACGCCGGGGCGGTGCTCGAGAAGGCGCTCGACGGCACGGCCATCGAGCACGTCATCGTCACGGAGATCGGTGACCTGCTCGGCGTGCCACGGCGGCAGCTGGTGAACTTCGTGGTGCGCCACGTGCGCCGTCTGGTGCCGGACTTCGAGGTACCTGGCACCGTCAGCTTCGACACCACGATCGGCCACGCGCTGCGCCCGGAGCCCGTTGCCCTGCGCGCTGCCGATCTCGCCTGCCTGCAGTACACCGGCGGCACCACCGGCATCTCGCGCGGCGCGATGCTGAGCCATGGCAACCTGGTCGCCAACGTGCGCCAGATCAACACCTGGTTCCAGGCGCTGTCGCACCCGGGCGAGGAGATCGTGATCACGGCGCTGCCGCTCTACCATGTCTACGCGCTCACCTGTAACTGCCTCGCCTACACCGAACTCGGCGGGCACGACGTGCTGATCCCCGATCCCCGCGACCTGCGGGCCTTCATCCGCGAACTGCGTCGCTGGAAGTTCACCGCCATCACGGGTGTCAACACGCTCTACCAGCACCTCGCCAACCACCCCGACATCCGCAGCGTCGACTTCTCGCACCTGCGACTCGTCTCGGCGGGCGGCATGGCGGTCATGGAGGCGACCGCGCAGCAGTGGGCGGCGGCGACCGGCACCTCGATCCTCGAGGGTTACGGCCTGTCGGAGGCCTCCCCGGTCGTGTCCATCAACCCGCCGGAGCAGAAGGCGTTCAGCGGCACCATCGGCATGCCGTTGCCCGGTACCGAGGTGGCGCTGCGCGACGACGAGGGTCGCGATGCCGCGCCCGGCGAACCCGGCGAACTGTGCGTCAAGGGGCCGCAGGTGATGAGCGGCTACTGGGGCAACGAGGCCGCCAGCCGCGAGACGTTCACGACGGATGGCTACCTGCGCACGGGCGACGTCGCCGTGATGGACGCGCGCGGTTATTTCCGCATCGTCGATCGCAAGAAGGACATGATCTCCGTCTCGGGCCTGAAGGCCTATCCGAACGAGATCGAGAACGTGGTGACGATGCACCCGGCCGTGCTCGAGGCCGCCTGCATCGGCGTGCCCGATCCCGCCACGCGCGAGGCGGTCAAGGTGTTCGTGGTGCTGCGCCCCGGGATGAACGCCACGGCCGACGACATCCGCAATCTCTGTCGCGAGCACCTCGCCGCCTACAAGGTGCCGAAGCACGTGGAGTTCCGCAGTTCGCTGCCGAAGTCCAACGTCGGCAAGATCCTGCGCCGGGAATTGCGTTAGCAGGAAGGTCGATGCGTTGTCTGCGTTTGGGACGGAAGCCTGGAAATCGTCTTTCGCAAGCTCGCGCGCTTGTGATACGCGGAGAACATGGCTGCTGGCGCCGTTGACCCCGGCTCACTGGTTCAACCGGGGCGGTCTCCCGGGTTGCCGACCTGCCACGGCGCCGTGACGCGTATCGTGGCCAATACAACGAACAACCTAAGCCGTAACACCGGCACTTACTTTACATAAGAGACTGACTGTTGCGGCTTGTTCAACTGTTGGGCTAGCATCAGGCATTGAATAAGAACGAGAAAAAGTCATGTTGAAGAAATATCTTCTGGGTGGCCTGCTTCTCGCCACCGCGACCACCGCGCAGGCTGAAACGGTCACGGCAAGGGTGGTGGCCGACGATCACTACAAGATTTTCATTGGGGATGCCAACGGCACGTCACTGACCGAAGTGGCGTCCTCCGGGAGCAATCTCTGGTCCAGCCAGGGCATGCCCGTCAATTTCGACATCAGTGTCGGGCAATACCTGTACGTCGCCGCATGGGATAGCGCTTCTTACGGGCCGCCACACGCATGGATCGGCGAGTTCGACATCGCGGGCATCAGGCTCTACTCGAACACGACCGACTGGGTGGGAAAGAACAACGGCACCATCAAGGACCCGTCCGTGAGCGACGCCGAAGCGCTGGCGAACTCGGCCACCGCGTGGTCGGCGCTCCTGGCGAGCATGGCCAACGGATCGTCACCTTACGGCACCTTGATCGGCGGTTCTCCGGCGAGCTTCGTATGGACCGACGTCTTTGGTGGAGCCAGCGCCAGCGAAGGCGGCTATGCCCTGTTCAGAACGGCAAATGCCGTGGTGACGCCCGTGCCCGGTGCACTGCCTCTCCTGCTGTCCGGCATGGGCCTCATGGCTTTGAGGTCTCGACGACGGAAATGACGATGCCGGTGCCGCCCCCGGCCTGACGTTGTGGGCAGGAAATGCACGGTAACGTCAGCAGGCACGCCCCCGCAGCGAGACGGCCTTCACCAGGGCCCACACCGGCTGGCCGGCGGCGAGCGCGAGCGCTTGCGTGGCCGCGCGCGTGATGCGCGCCAGGATCAGCGCCCCGCCGATATCGATCGACACGAGGTCGGAGTCTGCCGACTCGGCGCTGATCGCCGCGATGTGGCCGCGCAGGACATTGCGCACGCTCAGCCCTTCGGGCGGGCGGGTGGCCACGATCACGTCACGCGCCAGCATCTGCAGGCGTACCCGCGTGCCGGGTGCGAGCCCGTTCGCGAGGAGCCGCAGCTCGTTGTCGCCGAGCGGTAACCGGCAGAGTCCCGTCGTCGCATCGATACCGGCGACCGTGGTTTCGAGCACGGCGCCGACGGCTGCGGCACCAACCAGCCGGCCGAGCGCCGGGTCGAGCGCCGCGCGGACCAGCGGGCCGCTGGTCAGGACGCGGCCGGCATCGAGCGCGACCACGTGCGTCGCCAGCCGCAGGACCTCCTCGAACTGGTGGCTGACGTGGACCATCGGTACCTGCCAGCGGTCGCGCAGCCGCTCGAGGTAGGGCAGGATCTCCTCGCGCCGCGCGGCATCGAGTGAGGCGAGCGGCTCGTCGAGGAGCAGCAGCCGCGGCTGGGACAGCAGCGCGCGCCCGAGCGCCACGCGCTGGCGCTCGCCACCGGAGAGCGTGCCGGGACGCCGCGTGAGCAAGGCCTCGAGGCCTAGCAGGTCGACCACCTCGTCGAACGGGATCCGCACCGGCACGTGGCGGTGGCGCTTCAGCCCGAACGTGAGGTTGTCCCGCACATCGAGGTGCGGAAACAGGCGCGCATCCTGGAACACGTAACCGACGCGGCGCGACTCGGCCGGCACCGAGATGCCGCGCGCCGTGTCGCAGAGCACCTCGCCGTCGAGCTCGATGCGTCCGGCGTCCGGCGCGAGCAGGCCGGCCAGTATCTCCACCAGCGTCGTCTTGCCGCAGCCGGAGGGCCCGAACAGGGCAACCACCGCGGGCAGCGGCGCTTCGAACGCGGCCTCGATCGTGAAGCTGCCGCGGCGCTTGCGCAGTTCGACGCGCAGCATTCAGCGCCCCAGCCGTGCGCGGAAGCGGCGCGCCAGGAGTTCGGCCGCCAGCAGCCCGGTGAAGCCGAGTGCGAAGGACAGTGCTGCGAGGCGTGCGGCCACGGCATCGCCGCCCGGCGTCTGCAGCGCTGTGTAGAGCGCTAGCGGGAGCGTGCGGGTCTCGCCGGGAATATTCGACACGAAGGTGATCACGGCGCCGAATTCGCCGAGGCTCGCGGCGAAGGCCGTGACCAGGCCGGCCAGCACGCCGGGCAGCAGCAGCGGCAGGGTCACGCTCAGGAAGGCATCGAGCGGCCCGGCACCGAGCGTGCGCGCCGCCGCCTCCAGCCCGGCATCGACATGTTCGAGCGAGACGCGGATGGCGCGGACCATCAGCGGGAAGGACATCACCGCGGTCGCCAGCGCCGCACCCGAGCGCGTGAACACGAGCCGCAGGCCGAACTGCTCGTCGAGCCAGCCGCCCACGAGACCACGGCTGCCGAACAGGACGAGGAGCAGGTAGCCCACGGCTACCGGCGGCAGCACCAGCGGCAGGTGCACGAAGGCATCGAGGAGCGCGCGGCCGGCAAAGCGCCCGCGCGTCAGCAGCCAGGCCACCGCCACGGCGAGCGGCAGGCTGAACAGCACGCTGCGCGTCGCCACGGCGAGGCTCAGCGTGAGCGCCTGCCACTCCATGTCGGTCAGCACGGGAGCACCTGGGATGTCGCCTCGGTGCAGGAAGCATAGCCGCGGCTGCCGGCGCGGGAAAGGAGCGCCGTGCGCGCCCGCGCTATACTCCGGGCTCCATCACGGGCGAGGTCACCGACATGCATCCTGGCAGGCTCTTCCCGGCAGTGCTGTGCGTCTTCCCCGTGCTCGCCGGTGCCGGCGAGATCTATGGCAAGGTGAGCCTAGGCGCCGCGCCGGCAGGGGCGGGCCTGGAGGTGGCGGCGCGCTGCGGTGACCGCTCCTACCCGGCGGTGAAGACCGATGCCACCGGCAGCTACAACCTCGTCGTCGAGGAAACCGGCAAGTGCACGCTCACCGTCACCCGTGAAGGCGCCTCGGCGAGTCTGGCGGTCGCTTCCTACGAGGACGCCGCGCAGGCCGACATCGTGCTCGAGGTCCGCGACGGGCAGCTCACGGCGCGTCGGCGGTGACGCGCATGGCCGAGGAACCGAAGAAGAAGAAGGACTTCTGGGACAAGGCGGCCATCGTCCTGCACCCGCTCGGCGGCCTGCTCACGGCGTTCGCCGTGGCCTATGTCGGCATGACCGGGTCGCAACTGCTCGAGCGGCGCCAGTCGCTCGACACCAACGCGCGGCTGTACTCGGAGATCATGAGCCGGCGCGAGGAGGCCGAGTCGAGCCTGCGCAAGGACATGTTCGTCTCGATCATCTCGACCTTCCTGCGGCCCGGTGCCGACGACCTCGGCGCCAAGGTCCTCAACCTGGAGCTCCTCGCCTACAACTTCCACGATTCGCTCAACCTCAAGCCGCTGTTCCTCGAGATCCAGCGCCAACTGCTGCGCTCGGGCGATGCCGCGCGCGCCGGGTATCTGGAGCGCATCCGCCGCGTGGCGCGCGAGATCACCGCCAAGCAGCTCTTCGCGCTCGAGGGCCACGGCCAGAGTTTCCGTCGCTCGGTGGATCTGGAGGCGCTCGCCACGGCCGGGGCGGCGGGGCTGGCGCTCGATCCGGAGACCATCACCGTGCGCCGGCAGACGGCGGAGATCAGCGTGCGCGTCCTCAAGGTCGATCCCGCGCAGGAGCAGCTCACCGTGCGCATGAAGGTCACCTCACCCGACGGGCGCGTGCAGCTG
Source organism: Gammaproteobacteria bacterium (assembly GCA_020851975.1). Lineage (GTDB taxonomy): Bacteria > Pseudomonadota > Gammaproteobacteria > Steroidobacterales > QUBU01. The sequence continues at coordinate 32,957 of JADZBS010000092.1, forward strand.
CCTGATTCGCGCGCGAGCTTCACTGTCGGCTTCTACGATTTCCCGGTGATCGACAACACGCGCCTGCCCGGCGGCCTGCGCTGCGCCGTGACGCTCGCAAATTTTTCCGTCGTCGCCGCCGATCTCGTCACCGTCTGCTTCCCCGGCGAGTACGCCAGCCTGAAGGACCGCCCGTACTACGACGAGGTGATCCAGAAGCTGCGCGAGGCCAACGAGGAGGAGATGGCCCGCGTGGACGAGGCGGCGCCTCTGCCGTGAAGCCGAGGTTGCGCCTGCCGGTCGCGGCCCGGATCAGCAGCCTGCCGATGAGGAGACCAACATCATGAACGATCTCGCCTGCCTGATCCTGCGCCTTGCCCTAGGCGGCCTGATCCTGTTCCACGGCGTCGCCAAGCTGATCGGCGGCATCGGCCACGTCACCGGCCTGGTGACCGGTGCCGGGCTGCCCGCCTGGGTCGCCTACGGGGTCTACGCCGGGGAGGTGATCGCGCCGCTCATGGTGATCGCCGGCTGGTACACCCGGCCGGCCGCTGCCGTGATCGCGGTCAACATGCTCTTCGCCATCGGCCTCGTTCATCGCGACGAACTGTTCGCGCTCAGTGCCATGGGTGCCTGGAAGCTGGAGCTGCAGGTCCTGTTCCTCGTCACTGCCGTCGCGGTGGCACTGCTCGGCGGGGGCCGTTACGCGCTGAACCGGCGCTGAGGCGGGGTGGGTGCGGAGCGCGGCCGACGTGATGGCTCGAGCTGCACGTCTGCTCGCGTGGCACGTGCCATGCCCAGCCGGTGGTTTACCGCACCGGCCAAACCCGTAGAATCCCGGGCAGAGGACCGGCATCCCGGGATCCTGATCGCCGGGTGCCGCTTGGGGGAGGAACATCGCATGCACGCAGTCTCGAAGCAGGGTGGGCTGGCAGGGACGAACGCCTGGCCGCTCACCGTTGCTCTTGGCCTGACACTCGCGCTGGCCGGTTGCGGCAGCGGCAAGGAGCCGCAGTCGGCGGCACCGGCAGCGGCGCTCACCGGCAAGGAGCTGATCGACAAGCACTGCACGCGCTGCCACCTGGCGCCCGAGCCGGGCGACCTCTCGAAGGAGTACTGGTCGTTCGCGCTGCACTACATGGGCAACTACGTCGGCATGAAGGGCGACGAGTTCCCGGACATGCGCACGGAAGAGTTTCCGCCCGAACTCGAGCCGGTGAAGGACTACACCAAGCGCTATTTCCTGTACGACAGCCACGGGTATTTCCGCGACCTCTATCCCTTCAGGCTCTTCATCCCGCCGCAGCCGGAGATGACGCCGGAGGAGTTCCGGCGCATGCGCGAGTACGTCGTCGCCGGTGCCCGGACCTGGCGTGAGCTGGAGCAGCAGTACCCGAAGGCACCCGTCACGAAGACCTTCAGGGCGCAGTTTCCGAAGCTCGACCTGGAACCCGACGCGCTGATCCTCTCCACCCAGGTCGACCCGAAGCGCCGGCGCCTGTACGTGGGGCGCACGGTGATCGACGACTGGGTCGGCGGCGGCGGGCGGCGCGAGGGCTTCGACAAGTGGGACGAGGTGCTCGCCTTCGATATCCGCAGCGGGCAGCGCATCGGTTCCACGCGGGTCGGCAGCGACCCGATCGACATGGCGCTGACCGAACACGGCCTGCGCCTGGTCACGCACGGGCGCTTCCCGCTGACCGAGGTCGGCATCGCCAACATCGCCGACTGGGAGATCGAGGGCAAGCAGGTGCGCACGCGCATGCTCGTCAACGGCAAGCAGCGGCTCGTGCAGCATCACAACGTCGACATGAACGGCGACGGCCTGGTGGACATCGTCGCCAACGCCTTCGGCGACGGCGTGGCGCAGGATGCGCAGAGCTTCCTCGGCATCTACTACCGCACACCGGATTTCGAGCGCCTGTGGCGCGAGGCGCCGGCGGAAATCCCGCCGGGCGTGCTCCCCGGGGCGTTGCGCGAGAACCTGCTGGCGGTCGACTCCGGCACCATCGGCAATGCCATCGCGGACTTCAACGGCGATGGCCGCCCCGACATCGCGGTCGTGGTGGCGCAGGGCCATCAGCTGCTGCTCGTCTACACCAACAACGGCGACGAAACCTTCACCCGCCACCTGATCGACCAGCACACGCCGTCCTGGGGCGGCAACAGCCTGCGGGCGGCGGACTTCGACGGCGACGGCGACATGGACCTCGTGGTGCTGAACGGCGACAACGTCGCCGGCAACCACGTCGGCAAGGTGGTGCCGGCGCCGCGGCCGCAGCACGGCATCCGCGTCTACCGCAACGACGGCGACCTGAAGTTCACCGAGGCCTTCTACCACCGCATGCACGGGGCGATCCGCTCGGTGGTCGAGGACTTCGACGGCGACGGCGATGCCGACATCGCCGCCATCGCGCTGTTCCCGCAGTGGAGCTACGAGGAGCCGGAGACCTTCGTCTACCTGGAGAACCAGGGTGGATTGAAGTTTGAGGCGCAGTCGGTTTCGCGCGAGTTCTTCGGCGTGTGGTGCTCGATCGAGGCAGCTGATGTCAATGGCGACGGCCGTACCGACCTGGTGCTCGGGCTCGGCAACTTCCCCGAGCTGGTGCCGCCCGACTGGATCACCGCGCACCCGGCCATGAAGGATCGCGGCGGCAAGGCCGGGAGCATCCTGTTCCTGCTGAACCAGACGTGAGCCGGGGCGGCGCAGTCGCGATGGAGCCGGCGGTGCACGTCAGGGGCAAGGTGGCGCTGGTGACCGGCGCGGCCAAGGGCATCGGGGCGGCCTGCGCGACGCTGCTGGCAGAGCAGGGGGCGGCGGTGCTGGTCGCCGACGTCGACGCGGTCGCGGGGCGGGAGGTCGCCGGTCGCATCGCCGCCGCCGGCGGGCGCGCCGAGTTCCTGTCGCTCGACGTGACGCGCGAGGCGGACTGGGTGCGCGCGATCGACACGGCGCTCGCACGTTTCGGCGGGCTCGACGTGCTCGTGAACAATGCCGGCATCGCCATCGTGCGCACGCTGCTCGAGACCACGCTGGATGAGTGGCGGCGCGTGCACGCCGTGAACGTCGAGGGCGTGTTCCTCGGCACGAAACACGCCGTCGAAGTCATGCGCCCGGGCGGGCGTTGCGGTCGGGGCGGCTCGATCGTCAACCTCTCGTCGGTCGGCGGCATGATCGGCGCCGAGGGGCTGTCGGCCTACTGCTCGACCAAGGGCGCCGTGCGGCTCTTCACCAAGAGCGTCGCCATCGAATGCGGCCGGGCGCGATGGGGCATCCGCGTCAACTCCGTGCATCCCGGCAACACGGACACGCCGATGTTCCGCCAGGAACTCGAGGACATGCGCGCCAAGGGCGCGGTGGCGAGCGTCGAGGAGGCGATGCAGTTCTACATGGACATGCAGGTGCTGCCCGAGATCGGCCAGCCCCGCGACATCGCCACGATGGTGCTCTACCTCGCCTCGGATGCGGCGCGCTTCGTCACCGGCGCCGAATTCGTCGTCGACGGCGGCCTGACGGCGCAATGACATGAACCGCGGTTTCGACGACGGGCTGGCGGCGACGCTGCTGGTGTGCGTGGTGTACCCGGTCGGCCCGGCGGCGACGATCCTGATGCCGATGATCGTCGGCGGACTCATCGATGGCTACGGCTACAGCGAGCAGCAGGCAGGTAACATCGCCGCGCTCGAGGGGCTGGGGCTGGTGGTGGCCTCGTTCGCCGCCACGGTCTGGATCCGGCGCGTGTCCTGGGTGCGTGCGGTGCTCGCCGGCATCCTCGCCTATGCGACGCTGAACGTCGTGAGCACGACGGTTGCCGATTACACGAGCCTGCTCGCGCTGCGCTTCCTCGCCGGGATCGCCGGCGGCAATCTCTTCGCCGTCACCGTGGCCGCGCTCGGCGACAACCGCGCGCCCGATCGCGCCTTCGGGCTCGCCCAGGCGGTGCAGGGCGCCATGATGCTGGCGGCTTTCCTGGCGGCACCGGCGCTGCTCGCGCGTTGGCAGGTCGGCGCGCTCTACCTGATGCTGGCGCTCGCCGCCCTGGCGATGCTGCCCGTGCTGCTGCGCTTCCCGGCCGCCGGGCGCCTGCGCGCGCAGGCCGTCGCAGGCGGCGCTGCGGTCGAACCCCACACCGCGCTGATCTGGCTCGGGCTCGGCGCAAGCGTGCTCTACTTCATCAGCGTGTTCGGTTTCTGGGGCTTCGCCGAGCGCATCGGCCAGGCGGCCGGGCTGCCGGCGGCCACCATCGGGCTTGCGCTCGGCGTCTCGCAGGTCACGGCCATTGCCGGTGCGCTCACCGCCGCGGCAGCGAGCGATCGTTACGGCCGCTACGGGCCGTTGCTGCTGGTATGGCTCGGCCAGTCGGCGGCGCTCTGGCTGGTGGCGGGATCGTTCGATGCCACGGCGTACTTCGTCAGCACGGGCCTCTTCCAGGCGCTGTTCATCGTCGCGGTCTCCTACCAGATGGGCGCGATCGCCGCGCTCGACCTGCGTGGCCGCTTCCTGGTGATGATGACCGCGGCCCAGGGGCTCGGCGCAGCCATCGGCCCGGCGGTGGCCGCGACCCTGATCGGCGAGGCCGATGGCTACGGCCGGATCATCGTCCTGGCTGCTGCGCTGCTCGCCGCGAGCACGCTCGCCTTCCTCTTCATCCTGCGTCGCCCTGCCGAAACCGCATAGTCCCCTGCACGTCGTGCTTGGTCGACCGGCCGGCCCTGCGTTAGCATTGGGCGCGTCGTTTGCCGGGGGACCGAGGGTCGATGACCCAGCCGCAGGAGCGCAAGCCCGTTGCACCCTACCTCGCGGTGGGGCTGTCCACCGTGATCTACGGCATCTCCGAGCGGCGCCAGATCCGGCACAACCTCGAGACCATCGAGGAGGCGATCCACGCCGGCGTGTCGATGGTCAACATCAACATGCCGGTGAAGCTCATCGGGCTCGCAGAGGGCGCGCTCACCGGCTTCACGGACGAGATCTTCGACCTGCCGCACGTCATGGCGGCACGCGACCTGTTCATCGATGTGCCGGGCGAGGAAACCGAGCAGCTCGGGCGCCTCGCGAAGCTCTACGGCACCTACATCGTCGGCCAGTGCAAGGCACGCTGGCCGGAGGTGATGGCGGATCGCTACTTCAATACGCTGTTCGTGATCGGGCCGAACGGACAGGTGGTGCACAAGGCGGCCAAGAACCACGTCTGGTGCCGCGAGCGCTCCTGCGTGCCGCACGACGTCTACGACCGCTGGGTCGAGCTCTACGGCGACGGCATCGAGGCCTTCTACCCGGTGCTGAAGACCGACGACATCGGCAACCTCGGCACCATCTGCTGCAGCGACGGCGAGTACCCGGAGGCCGTGCGGGCGCTCGCCTTCAACGGCGCCGAGGTGGTCTACCGCCCGAGCGAAGCCACGCCGATGACCACCGCAGGTCCCCGCGGTGGCACCTGGATGATCCAGAACCAGGGCCACGCCGAGTTCAACACGGTGTACATGCTCTGTCCGAACGCCGGGCCCGTGTACCTCGGCGCCACGTCGAAGCATCCGGTGGACATCGCCGGCGGCAGTGCGCACATCGTCGACTACCGCGGCCAGGTCGTGGCCTACAGCGCCTCGACCAGCAACACCATCGTGGCGGCGACCGTCGACATCGAGGCGCTGCGCCAGTTCCGCGCCATGAGCCTGAACGCCAACTGGCTGAAGGACCTGCGCGTGGAGCTGTTCCGGCGCATGTACGAGCAGCCGATCCATCCGAAGAACCTGTGGCTCCGGCAGGAACCGAAGCCGCACGCCCAGGTCGACGACATCTACCGCGCCAACATCGCCCGCCTGGTCGAGCGGGGCGCGTGGACGAAGCCCGCCTTCGAGCACCCGGGTTGCCGCTATCAGCCTTCCGGCGACGACGACACGACGTGGGAGGAGATCAAGCAGCGGCTCTGGGGCCCGTGGCTCGAGGATTAGACGAGATCAACGCAAGGGGGAGCATCGATGAACGGACGTGACTGGAAAGCGCCGGCGCTGCTGCCGGCAGTGGCCGTGCTCGGCATGCTGGCGGGCGACGTGGCGATGGCGCAGGGCACAGGGCCGCTGCAGGAAATGGTGGTCACCGCGCAGCGGCGCGAGGAGAACCTCCAGGACGTCGGCATCTCGGTGACGGCCTTCAGCGATGCGCAGGTGCAGCAGATGGGGCTCGTCAACAGCGTCGACGTGGCGCAGATGACGCCCAACCTCAACTACACGGTGCCGCAGGGCGAATCGAGCCAGATCAACTTCTTCCTGCGCGGCGTCGGCCTCAACGACTTCGCCGACGCGCAGGAGAATCCCGTCGCCGTGTACGTCGACGACGTCTACAAGCCGGCCATGGGTGGTCTCGCCCTGCAGCTGTTCGACGTCCAGCGCATCGAGGTGCTGCGCGGGCCGCAGGGGGCGCTGTTCGGGCGCAACTCCACGGGTGGCGTGATCCACTACGTCACGAAGCGGCCGACGGCGGACTTCGACGCCTACGCCGATGCCTCCATCGGGTCCTTCGACCAGAAGAAAGTGGAAGCGGCAATCGGCGGCGCACTGACCGACGGCGTCATGGCACGGCTGTCGGCCGGCTTCAACCGCCACGACGGCTGGACCCGCAACCGCACGCCGAACGTGCAGGACTACAACGAGACCGATTCGATCGCCGGTCGCGCCCAGTTGCTGTTCCAGCCCAGCGACACGCTCGAGGTGCTCCTCGCCGGCAACTACTCGAAGAACGATGCGGCGGTCGGCGCCTGGCAGCACGAAGCGAGCGTGCGGCCGGACGGCAACGTCAGCATTCCGCTGCCCGGCGGTGTCGATGCCTTCGGCTATGCGGACAACGACGGCGACCCCTGGGCCGGCGACTACGACCGGCCGGGCGAGGTCGAGGTGGAGAACCGTGGCGTGCAGGCCAACATCACCTGGACCGTCGGCGGACTCGACATCACCTCGATCACGGCCTACACCAATGTCGATCGGCTGCAGCAGGAGGACACGGACATGAATCCGTTCCTCGCGCCGCCGTACTCGCCCCCGCCGCCGCCCCCGCCCGGCATCCGCTCGTTCATCGCGCCGAGCTTCGCCGCCGAGACCGACACCTTCTCGCAGGAACTGCGCGTGGCGGGCGAGGCCGAGCGGCTGCGCTGGCTCGCCGGCGTCTACTACTTCGACAACGAGGTAGACGGCGCCTATGACCTCAACACCGATACCATCGGTTTCGTGCGCATGGACGCCGACTACATCCAGCAGACCGACTCCTGGGACGTGTTCGGCCAGGTGGAGTTCGATCTCGCCGAGGCCTGGACCATCATCGCGGGCCTGCGCTGGACCGACGAGGAGAAGGAACTCGACTACAGCAACATCGACACCTCGGGCATCACCGCCGTCTGCAGCCTCGATCCCGGCCAGCCGGGCTGCACCAACGGCGTGCCGACGCCCGTCACCTCCTGGCGGCCGACACCGGATCACATGATCCTGTTCAATACGGCGAGCGTCGGCAGCCTGGCGGTCCAGGATGACAGCTACCTGACCGGCCGCCTGCAGGTGAACTGGCAGGTCGCCGACGACGTGATGCTCTATGGCTCGTACTCGCGCGGCAAGAAGTCGGCGGGCTTCAACAACGGTTTCGTCGACACCACCTTCGTGTTCGGCAGCAACTTCCCGCTGGAGACCATCCCGTTCGGCGACGAGACACTCGATGCCTACGAGATCGGCGTGAAGTCCACGGTCTTCTCGGGGACCACGCGCCTCAACGCGGCGACGTTCTACTACGACTACAAGGACTTCCAGACCTTCCAGTGGCTGATCCTGAACCAGGTGATCTTCAACACCGACGCCGAGGTCTACGGTGCCGAGGTCGAGATCGACAGCCGGCCGATCGACGGGCTCACCCTGCAGCTCGGCATGGGCCTGCTCGACGCCACCGCCGAAGACATCCCCACCATCCTCGGTGATGCCCGCCACGACCGCGACATGGTGGGTGCGCCCGACGTGAGCGTGAATGCGCTGGTGCGCTACGAGTGGCCCGCGCTCGGCGGCACACTCGCCGTGCAGGGCTGGGGCAACTGGCAGCAGGAGATCTGGTACGACATCCAGAACCACCCGGTCTCGAAGGAAGACGGCTACACGGTGGTGAACTTCCGCACCTCGTACACCAGCGGTGACGAGGCCTGGGAGGTCTACGCCTACGTGAACAACGCCTTCGAGGAGGAGTACAAGAACTACAGCTTCGACTTCAGCGTGCCGTTCGGCTTCACCCAGGTCGCCGCCGGCCTGCCGCGGTGGTGGGGGCTGGGAGCGCGCGTGAGCTTCTGAGGGCGGGGGCCGGGTTGTTGGTCGCGACTGGCGTCGCTCCTACCTGGCTGCGATCGGGCGTGGCGCTGGAATCGGTCGCGACTGGCGTCGCTCCTACGGGGCCAGCCCAC
>JADZBS010000093.1 GCA_020851975.1 Gammaproteobacteria bacterium
GTCGACCTTCGGCCAGCGCGCGAGGTCGGGCGGCTCGAGTTGCGCTGGGCCGCTGCCGTCGAGCGTGAAATGCACGTGCCGCGTGGCCGCGCAGTTCGGGATCATGGCGACCGGCTTGGAGGCGGCGTGCGTCGGGTAGTCGAGGATCTTCACGTCGAGCACCGTCGAGAGTCCGCCGAGGCCCTGCGCACCGATGCCGAGCGCGTTGACCTTGTCGTGCAGCTCGATGCGCAGTTCCTCGAGCGGCGTGCGCGGGCCGCGCGCCCTGAGTTCGGCCATGTCGATCGGCTCCATCAGCGCCTCCTTGGCGAGCAGCATGGCCTTCTCCGCCGAGCCGCCGATGCCGATGCCGAGCATCCCGGGCGGGCACCAGCCCGCACCCATCGTGGGCACCGTCTTCACCACCCAGTCGACCAGCGAGTCGGAGGGGTTGAGCATCACGAACTTCGACTTGTTCTCCGAGCCGCCACCCTTGGCGGCGAGGCTCACCTCGACCTGGTCGCCCGGCACCAGCGAGACGTGGATCACCGCCGGGGTGTTGTCGCGCGTGTTGCGCCGGCTGAAGGCGGGGTCGGCTACCACCGAGGCGCGCAGCGTGTTGTCCGGATGCTGGTAGGCGCGGCGCACACCCTCGTTGATCATCGCCTCCAGGCCGAGCTGCGCGTCCCAGCGCACGTTCATGCCGACCTTGACGAAGGCCACCACCAGGCCCGTGTCCTGGCAGATCGGGCGGTGACCCTCGGCGCAGAGTCGCGAGTTGGCGAGGATCTGCGCGATGGCGTCCTTGGCCGCGGCCGACTGCTCCAGCTCCCAGGCGCGGCCGAGCGCGGTGACGTAGTCGAGCGGGTGGTAATAGGAGATGTACTGGAGGGCGTCGGCGACGCTGTCGATGAGGTCCTGCTGCCGGATGGTGGTCATGGCGATGGCTCGTGGCGGGGGCGCGCTATCTTAGCCGGAGAACGGCATGGCCCGGGACCGGTCACGACCCCGGTGCGAGGGGACGCGCAGTCGGCCAGGAGGTGAGGACCTGGCGTGCCCGCGCCTGTGACCGGAGTCGAGGATTCACGGTCTGCAGCGGACTTGCCGCGGGCAGCCCCGATATAATTCATGCGCGTGCGTACGCGGGCCACCCCTCGTGCCGGCGGCACGTGGTGAGGAAATCCCGCCCGATGTGCGGCATAGCAGGCATCCTGTACACCAGCGAGCGGCCGCCGGTCACCCGCCGTGATCTCGAGCCGATGGTCGCCGCGCTCGCCACGCGCGGCCCGGATGGCACCGGCTACTACGAGGCACCGGGCATCGGGCTCGGCCACGCGCGGCTCAGCATCATCGATCTCGAGGGCGGCAGCCAGCCGATCCACAACGAGACGAAGACGGTGTGGACCGTCTTCAACGGCGAGATCTTCAACTACCTGGAGCTGCGCCAGGAACTCGAGGCGCGCGGTCACCGCTTCAGCACCCACACCGACACGGAAGTCATCGTCCACGGCTACGAGGAGTACGGCGACGACTTCGTCAGCCGGCTGAACGGGCAGTTCGCGATCGCCGTGTGGGACGAGCCGAAGCGGCGGCTGCTTCTGGTGCGCGACCGGCCCGGCATCCTGCCGCTGTACTTCTGCCAGGACGGCGACCGGCTGCTGTTCGGCTCCGAGGTCAAGGCGCTGCTGCCGGCCCTGCGCGAGCGGCCGCGGCTCGCTCCGGCGGCACTCGACGAACTGATGACGTTCTGGGCGCCCGTGAGCCCGAAGTCGCTGTTCGCGGGCGTGGAGGAAGTGTCGCCGGGCGAGATGCTCATCGTCGAGAACGGCAGGGCACGGCGACGCTCCTACTGGCAGTGGTCCTTTCCCGTCGACGGCGATTACCTCGGCGGTACCGCGGACTCGCTCGCCGACGAACTCGAGGCCCTGCTCATCGATGCCACGCGCCTGCGCCTGCGGGCGGACGTGCCGGTCGGGGCCTATCTCTCCGGCGGCCTCGACTCCTCGGGCATCAGCGCGCTCGTGCGCCACCTCGGTCACCCGGACCTGCGCACGTTTTCCATCCGCTTCGACGACCCGGCGGTGGACGAGGGCGAGCACCAGGAGCGCATGAGTCGCCACCTCGGCACCCGGCACACCTCGGTGACCTGTCGCCATGGCGACATCGCCGCCATTTTCCCGCGGGTGATCTGGCGCACCGAGGCCCCCGTGCTGCGCACCGCGCCGGCGCCCATGGCAATCCTGTCCGGCCTGGTCCGCGACAGCGGCTACAAGGTCGTGCTCACCGGTGAGGGAGCCGACGAGGTGCTCGGCGGTTACGATCTCTTCAAGGAAGACAAGATCCGCCGGTTCTGGGCGCGCCAGCCGGCGTCCACCTGGCGGCCGCTGCTGCTGCAGCGCCTGTATCCCTACCTCGACCTGAACCAGCGCACTGGAGCGGCCTACCTGAAGACGTTCTTCGGTCAGGGGCTCGCCACGCCGGACCTGCCCGGCTTCTCGCACCTGCCGCGCTGGACGACGACCGGCAAGACCAGGGATTTTTTCAGCGCCGACCTGCGCGCCCGCCTGGGCGCCGATCCGATGGAAGCCTTGCTCGCCAGCCTGCCGGCGGATTTCACCCGCTGGCATCCGTTCAATCGGGCGCAGTACCTGGAGGCGCGCACGCTCATGGCCGGCTACCTGCTCAACAGCCAGGGAGACCGCATGCTGATGGCCAATTCCGTCGAGGGGCGTTTCCCGTTCCTCGATCACCGCGTCATCGAGTTCGCCAACCGGCTGCACCCGCGCTTCAAGATGCGCGGCCTGCAGGAAAAGTACCTGCTGAAGCGTGCCCTGGCGCGCCACCTGCCGCGGGAAACCGTGGCCCGTTTCAAGCAGCCGTACCGGGCACCGGACATCGCCGCGTTTTTCGCCGGCGGCCAGCCGCCCGACTATGTCCACGAATGCCTCGGCGAGGCGGCGTTGCGCGAGTCCGGTTACTTCGACGCGCAACGCGTCGGTCACCTGCTGCGCAAGATCGGGCTCGGCCGGGCCATCGGGTTCAAGGACAACATGGCCTTCCTCGGTATCCTGTCCACGCAGCTGTGGCACCGGGCATTCGTCGCCGGGCGCGGCATGCCGGTTGCCTGAGCCGTCCGCCCGGCCGATGGGAGCATGACTGCCATGAACGGCCTGCAGGGCGCCTTCACCGTCGACGTGGAAGACTACTTCCAGGTCGATGCGTTCGCCGACTGCATCGATCCCGGTGCCTGGGATGGCTTCACACCACGCGTCACCCGCAACACCCGCGAGTTGCTCGACCTGCTCGACAGCCGCGGCGTGAAAGGCACGTTCTTCGTGCTGGGCTGGGTCGCCCGGCGCGAGCCCGGCCTGGTTCGCGAGATCGCCGCCCGCGGTCACGAGGTGGCATCCCATGGCATGAGCCACCAGCGCGTCGTTACCCAGACGCCGGCGGTCTTTCGCGCCGAGACCCGTGACAGCAAGCGCCTGCTGGAGGACCAGGTCCAGGCACCGGTGATCGGCTACCGGGCGGCGACCTACTCGATCACCCGAGAGTCGCTCTGGGCGCTCGACATCCTGGTCGAGGAAGGCTTTCGCTACGACTCGAGCATCTTTCCGATCCGCCATGATCGCTACGGCATCCCCGACGCGACGATCCGGCCGCATCGCCTGGTGACACCGCAGGGCCAAGGGCTGGCGGAGTTTCCGCTGAGCGTCGCGCATGTCGCGGGGTTGAACCTGCCCGTGTCGGGTGGCGGCTATTTCCGCCTCCTGCCCTACGCCGTCACCGCCTGGGGCCTGCGCCGCGTGCTGGCTGCCGGCAGGCCCGTGGTGTTCTACCTGCACCCGTGGGAGATCGATCCCGGCCAGCCGCGCGTCGCCGGCGCCCGTCTGCGTTCCCGCTTCCGGCACTACCTCAACCTGCGCCGCACGCGGGCACGGCTGGAACGGCTGCTCGGCGACTTTCGCTTCGGCACGATGCGCGACTGCCTCGTGGCCGGGAATCTGCTGTGACGGCGCTCGTCCGACGGTGAGACGCCGGGCCCGGTGATGCCGATCGCCGTGGCCTCGGGTAACATGCCGTGGCATCGCCGCAGGTTTGGAGGAGCAGCGCCATGCGCGTGTCGTTCAAGGGTCTGGTGGCCATGCTGGGGCTCATGACATCCGTGGCCTCGCAGCCAGCCTGGACACAGGATGCGGCACCGCAGGCCGCGCCGGCTGCACCTGCGGCAGTGAGCGACGAGAGCTACCTGATTGGTCCGGGCGATACCCTGCAGATCTTCGTCTGGCAGCACCCCGACCTGTCGATGACCATCCCCGTTCGACCGGACGGGAAGATCTCCACGCCCCTGGTCGACGACATGGTGGCGGTCGGCAAGACGCCCGGCCGGCTGGCAACGGACATCCAGACGCGGCTGGCGGAATACATCCGCACCCCGCAGGTCAGCGTCATCGTCACCAATCCGGCAGGCGCGTTCGGCCAGGTGAAAGTCATCGGCCAGGTCCGCACGCCGAGCGGGTTCGCTTATCGCGAGGGGCTGCGGGTGCTCGACGTCGTGCTGCTGGCGGGCGGCGTGACCGAGTTCGCGGCTCCGAACCGCTCGAAACTGATCCGCATGCAGAACGGCGTGAAGGTCGAGAAGCGCATCCGGATCGGCGACCTGCTGGAAAAGGGTCGCATCGAGGAGAACCTGCTGCTCCAGCCCGGTGACGTCATCGTGGTGCCGCAGTCCATGTTCTGAGCGCTGTCGCCACGGTGCCCGCAATCAGAAAGGTCATGATCATGATGTCGAGCCGTGTGCTGCTGTTTCTGGTCCTGCTGCCGGTGGGCGCCATGGGGCAGGGTCTGGAGTGGGCTGCGGGCGCCGGCCTCGACCACTACGACAACATCGAGTATGCCGCCGATGGCGGCCACACCGAGAGTGTCGGCAACATCCGGACGGCCGTCCGGTGGGTAGGGGCCTCCGCTCGTCACGACGAGGAGATCGTCGGCTCTGCCACCTACGCGAACTACCTCGACAACACTTTCAGCGATGAGTTCATCTGGGACCTGAACGGTGCGGTCAACCTGCACCTCGTTCCAGAGCGCCTCACCTGGCGTTTCGAGGACAACTACGCGCCGATCACGGCGAACCAGTTCGAGTCCCCCAACGCCGACAACCGCACCTACGCGAATTACTTCACCACGGGGCCGAGCGTCGTGATCGGTGCCGGACGTTCCATCCAGCTCACCCTCGATGGCGAGTACGGTCGCGCGAGCTACGGCGATCTCGCCGAGGAGTCCGACAGCGACGAGGTCACCGTGCGCGCAGCGCTGCAGCGGCCTACGTCAAACGACACGATCTGGTCGCTGAACGTCGAGTCGAACAGCCTCGATTACGACGCCGAACACGTCGAGGACTACGACAGGAAGCACGGATACCTGCGTTTCGAGGGGGTATCGGCCCGCACGCGACTGGAGGCCGATGCGGGCGTCACGCGGCTCGAGTACCTGGGTGACTCCTGGAACCGGCCGCTGGTCCGGGTCCTCGTCGAGCGCGACCTCGCCCCACGAACGACACTGTCGCTGTTCGGTGGCGCGGAATACAGCAGTGCCGCCAATCGCCTGCGCCGCCGGTCCGATCCACCGGCCGGCACGCCGCCGGGCGGGGACGTCGACCTGACGACGCTGCCGGCACCGTTGCGCGAGAAGTACGCCAGCGCGGAGCTGGAGATCGCGGGCACCCGGACCACACTGACATTGGGCGCCGACTTCAGCCAGCAGGACTACGAAAGCGACGAGCCACTGAGCGAGCAGCAGACCCGCGAACTGACCCTCGAGCTGATCAGGGTTCTCAGGCCATCCCTCGAGCTGCTGCTGCAGGTTGCCAGGCGGGATCACGACTTCGAGGCCGCGGTTCGCGAGGACGACGACGAGCGCTATGCGGCGATGCTCAGCTGGCGCGTCGGCCGCAAGACGTTCCTGACGGCCGGATATCGGCACATCACCCGCGATTCCACGCTGCCGAGCGCCGAGTACGAGGTGGACATCGTGAGCCTCGGCTTCTACTACAGCCCGAGCGGGGAGCGCTGGACCTTCAGTCACTGAGGCCGGGACTGGCGGCTGCGGCGACCGGACGTCTCAGGAAAACAGGCGACGCAGGCCATCCTCGAGTCGACCGCGCCGGTTGAAGGCGCGCATCGCGCGCTGGGTCGTTTCGATCCGCTGCAGGGTCTCCGCAGACAGCGGCGGGCCCGACACCTGGCCGAAGTTGACCTCCGCCTGCGCCATGGATTTCGTGCCCAGGATGACCGTCGAGGTTTCGGCGAAGGCCAGCGGATACCGCGCGGCGCCGAGCAGCATCGACCCGGCCTCCTGCTCGAGGAAACGGAACCGCTCCACGTCGCCCACGAGTGCCGCGATCTGTTGCGGGCTCCACTTGTGCCGCCGGTCGGCGGGGTCGGGGAAGCGCGAATCGGCGCGGTACTTGCCGGTGAGGAAACCCTCGCGCAGGGTCGAGCGGATGACGATGCCGGGCCGCCGGCTGCGGATCAGGTCCAGCTTGGCGAGGTAGGGATCGGGTGACAGCAGGTTGAACGGCACCTGGAAGCCGTCGATCTCGGTGCGGGTCAGCACGCGGTGGATGTCGGCGATCGAGTTCAGGGACACACCGACGAGGCGGGCCTTGCCTGCCTTGCGGACCCGGTAGAGCGCCTCGTAGAGATCCTGTTCGCCTTCACCCGGGGCCCAGTGCACCTGGTAGAAGTCGACTGCCTCGATGCGCATGCGGCGCAGTTGCTCCTCGAGAGTGCCTTCCAGGCCCGGCTGCTGTCCGGAGTACTTGGTCGCCACCAGCCAGCGATCACGCCGCCCCGCCAGGAACTCGCCCAGGACGAGTTCCGAATCGCCGTACACCATGGCCGTGTCGACGAAGTTGCAGCCGAGTTCCTCGGCACGGGCGAGCGCCCGCAAGGCATCCGTCCGCGGCACGGCGCCGTAGGCCTGGCCGCCAATGGCCCAGGCGCCGAAACCGACCTCGGAGACTCGCACGCCGCTGCGGCCGAACTCCCGGTAGCGCATGCCGCCGTGCGCACCACTGTCCGGGCTGCTGTCCGGCCCGCTATCGGGATAGGGTCGCCACTGGCCCATGTTGCGTGATTGCGTGCTTCGCCAGGCCGCCGCGGCCAGCGCCACCGGCAGGGCCACCGCGGCGCCCACGGCCAGGCGGCGATTCATCGCGGCTGTCCTCCTGCTGCAACGAGCGCCCCCACGGGCGAGGCCGGCAGGGCCGGTCCGCCCATGCTCACGCGATGGTCGTGCTGACGACGTTGGACAGTGCGCTCTCCAGGCCGTCGCTGTCGTAGGCGCGGATGCCGAAATACCAGGTGCCGCCACTGAGCCCATTGACGACGTGCGAGGTGTTGCCCGTCCCCTGGATGGTCACGACCTGGTCGAGATTGCCGGCGCTCGTGCCGTAGTAGATGCGATAACCGGCCAGGTCCGTCAGGGGTGAGCCATCGGCGTTGGTCGTGGGCGGCTGCCACATGAGCGTCGCACTGCCGACGACGGCCTGGTTCACGGTGATGGAAAACGCCTGGAGCGATGCACTCAGGCTGCCGTCCGAAACGCTGATGACGATGTTCGAGTAGGTTCCGGCCTGCGAGGGCGTCCCGGACAGGCGGCCGGTCTGGGTGTTGAATGTCGCCCATGAGGGCCGTGTCTGGATGGAGAACGTCAGCGGGTTGCCGTCGGGATCGCTGGCCGATGGCTGGAAGACGTAGCTCTGTCCGGCCATGACGCTGGCAGGCGGCGTGCCCGCAATCGTCGGTGCCCGGTTGGGGGGCGGCTGAGTCACCACGCTGATCGAGAACGCCGGGAGCGACGCGCTCAGGCTGCCGTCCGAGACGCTGACGACGATGTTCGAGTGCGAACCCGCCTGCGTCGGGGTGCCGGACAGTCTCCCCGTCGTGGTGTCGAAGTTTGCCCAGCCCGGGCGCCCCGAGATCGAGAAGCTCAGCGTGTCGCCGTCGGCATCCGACGCCGCTGGCTGGAAGACGTAACTCTGCCCGACGGTCGCGCTGCCGGCCGGCGAGCCGGACAACGTCGGTTGGCTGTTTTCGTCGGGCGGCTCCTCCGTGGTCGGGTCCTCCATCACGTCGGCCCCACCACCGCCACAGCCGGCCAGGGCTGCGGCGAAGAAGAAGGGGATCAGGTACCGGCAGGTCGTTACCCTGCCCTGAAAGCGGCCGTTGCTGTCATCCATGATTGCTCGGTCCTCGTCGTCGTACCCGCCAAGCCGGCGGTCCATCGCACGCGCTCGTGCACGTTCGCAGCCCAGCGGGCAAGCCGCGGCCGGCAGGGATGCCTATGACGGGAGGACGGATGAGCTACTGGAATGACGCTGCCCACGACGGACGATGGTCCGACATCGGCGAACGCTTCTGGCAACCCCGCTGTCATAGGTTCGATACCTGAAGACCGGTGGCTTTGCGTCCCCGCCTTTCGACGGGTTTGCCCTTGCACAGGCACGCGAGTAAACAACAACCAGACCGCGCCTCGCAAGCTACGAGTCGGCCGGCATTTTACATCTCCGATCGCACAGGTCACATTATTTGTCATTGCTGCGGATCAGCGCGGGAAAGGCGTCCGCAGCGGTCCCGGTTCATGTCCCCAGCCCGGATCCCGTCGCAGAAATTCCGGGCTGACACGACCTCGCCCCATGCCGGAGTTTCCAGAAGAAAATCTTTGTATATACTGAAAAATCTACTGCCCGCCAGGCGCGTGTTGTTGCCTCGGCGGCCGGTCGCGTGAATCTGTGAGGAGTGCACTCTCCGGGTGTTCGTCGGCCGACTATCATCACCGACCGACAAGAACCAACACGAAAACGGGCGCCTCGGCACCAAAGCCGCGGGTGCTGTCGCAGGGGTCGACCTCCTTGGCACCGATCAAGTCAGCTTTCCGCCGCATGGTGCCGCCAGTTGCAGTGCTGGTGATTGCCGACGCCGCGGTGGTGCTCGCCGCGTTCATTCTCGCGGTGGCGCTGCGCTTCCATTTCGACCCCATCACCGACCAGCACCTGATCGGGGAGTGGCTGCCGCGCGCCCTGGCCTTTGCTGCCTGGATCCTGCTCGGGCTGCTCAGCATGGGCCTGTATCGCACGCGCCAACGGCCCACCGGAGCCGAACTCGTGGTCCGGGTCGGGCTGGGCACCACCATCGGTGCCGTCCTGAACGTGCTGTTCTTCTATGCCATTCCCGCGCTGACCTTCGGTCGCGGCGTCATGATGATCGCGGCGGGCCTGTCGATGGTCGCGCTGGTGCTCGTGCGCTGGGGCCTGTTGCACTTCCTCGACCTGGGGAGCATGAAGCGCCGGGTGATGGTCGTCGGCGCCGGAGCGCAGGCCGCCAGGCTCGGGCAGTTGCGGCGCAAGTCGGATCGGCGGCGATTCGACGTGGTGGCGTTCGTCGCCATGTCGGCAGGCGAGGAAGCGCAGGCCGCGGGCCAGGGTCTGACACCCGTGGTGCCGATGGCGATGGCGCACGCGATCGGCCGCGTCGACGAGATCGTGGTGGCCCTCGACGACCGCCGTGGCATCGTGCCCACGGACTTCCTGATGGAGCGCAAGCAGGCCGGCACGTCGATCTCCGACGTCATCGATTTTCTCGAGCGGGAGACCGAGCGCATCGACCTGCAGGTCCTCAAGCCGAGCTGGCTGCTGTACGAGAAGAGCAGCCAGAGCCGATTCTTCTACCGCGGTGTCTCGCGTGTCTTCGACGTGGCATTCAGCCTGGTGTTGCTCGTCCTGGCGCTGCCCCTGCTGCTCGCGGCCGTGATCGGCATCAAGCTCGAGGACGGCCTCTCGGCCCCGCTCGTCTACCGGCAGCGCCGGGTCGGCCGCGATGGAGTCGTGTACGAGCTGTTCAAGTTCCGCAGCATGCGGGCCAACGCCGAGAAGGATACCGGCCCGAAGTTCGCAGCCACCGGCGATGCACGCATCACCCGCACGGGCCGGATCATGCGGCGTTATCGCATCGACGAACTGCCGCAGCTGATCAATGTCCTCAGGGGCGACATGAGCGTGGTCGGCCCCCGGCCGGAACGGCCTGAATTCGTCGAACCGCTGTCGCGGCGGGTGCCGTTCTATTTCTACCGGCACTGCGTGCGTCCCGGTCTGACGGGCTGGGCGCAGATCAATTTCCCCTACGGCGAGTCGCTGCAGGATGCCGAGGAAAAGCTCAAGTACGACCTGTACTACATCAAGAACGCCACGCTCGTGCTCGACTTCCTGATCCTCGTGCAGACGCTGGAGATCGTCGTCTGGGGCCGTGGCACGACGATGTCCGGCGGGCGGCGCGGCATCGGCCGGGTCGAGGCACCGACGGTAGAGGGCGGCGCCGGCGTCTGCCCGAAGGGCGACTGACCGATGACCTGCGGACCGGACAAGCTGGTGTGTCCCGGACCGGGGCGTGGGCGCGGTCTGTCGCGCTGTCGCACGGCGACATTGGAGTGGTAGCCTCGACGCCAGCGGCGTGAGTACCCGGTGTGGGTCGCGTACGCAGCCGCTGAGCTGCAGCAGGTCTGGAGAGATCGGACTCGATGGACATCGACAAGTTGCTGGCACTGGTGATGGAGGAGTGTCGCCGCATGTGGCGATACCGCTTCGTCGCCATCGCGTGCGCCTGGATCATCGCGCTGGCAGGCTGGACGGCCGTTCAGCTCCTGCCCAACCAGTACACGGCCGTGGCGCGGGTGCACGTCAATACCGAAACGGTGCTCAAGCCGCTCCTGCAGGGGCTGGCGATGCCGACGGATGCGGTGGCGCAGGTCGCACTCGTGACCCGCGCGCTGCTCAGCCGGCCCAGCATGGAAGCGGTGATCAAGGCTTCCGGGCTGGACAGCCGCGTGGAGAACGAGGCTGAGCGTGAGCAACTCGTCACGGGACTCGTCGAGGCGATCGAGGTCACGCGGGCACCGAACGAGAACGTCTACGTGATCAGTTACACCGACCGCGACCCGGGCATGGCCGAGGCGGTGGTCAAGTCGCTGCTCGACGACTTCATTTCGCGGGCCATGCACGAGGACATCACCCAGTCGTCGGAGGCGCGCCGTTTCCTCGAGGAACAGATCGCGGTCTACGAGAAGCGCCTGACGGAAGCCGAGGAACGGCTCGCGGCCTTCAAGAAGGCGAACATCGCGCTGATGCCGCGCGCCAATACGGACTACTTCGCGCGGTTCGAGGAGGCTCAGTCGGCGGTCGCAACGTTGCAGCTGCAGATCAACGCGCAGGCCAATCGCCGCGACGAGATCGCCCGGCAGCTCGCGAGCCAGGGGGGCGGCGGCTCATCGTCGAACGGCTTCGGCGACGAAGGCACCTCGGTCGATCCCGCCATCCAGCAGATGGAGCAGCAGCTGGCCGACCTGCTGCTGCGCTACACCGACAAGCACCCCGCCGTCATCCGGGCGAGGGAGTCGCTCGAGGACCTGAAGAAACTGCGTGACGAGGAGCGTATTGCCCGCCAGTCCGGCCAGGCGGTACCGCCGCTGCGAACGGTGGATCCGGTCCGCCAGGAACTCAAGGTGTCGCTCAGCAATGCGGAGGCCGAACTGGCGTCGCTCCAGGCGCAATTGCGCCAGCGCAGCTCGGAGGTCACCTACCTGCGCAGCATGGCGACCACCATGCCGGAGATCGAGGCCCAGCTGGCCCGGCTCAATCGCGATTACGACGTCGTCAAGGTGGAGTACGAGACACTGATCCAGCGCCTGAACGCCCTGCGGCTCAAGCAGGAGGTGCAGGAAGAGGAGCAGGACCTCACCTTCCGCGTCATCGATCCACCCCACGCCGCCATGGTCCCGGCCGGCCCGAACCGGCGCCTGTTCAACTCCCTGGTCATGGTGCTGGCTGTCGGCGGCGGCCTGGGCCTGGCCTTCGTGCTGAGCCAGCGCGACGTCACGTTCTTCTCGGCAGCCGCCCTGAACCAGGCCTTCGGCGTGCCGGTGTATGGAACCGTGGGAGACGTCCACCTCGGTGCACAGCCCCGGTCGTGGCGCTTCGAGATGGGAGCAGGTGCCCTGGCGTTCGCCTATGTCGCGGTGATGGTGGCCTTCAGCCCGTGATCGCACCCCACCCAGACCCGCATCGGGAGAGACTCCAACCATGTCCCTGATTGAACGTGCCGTCAGCGCGAGCGCCAAGGCGAAGCCGGAACGCCGGGCCAGGGCCGGCGAACCGCAGGCGGGCCGCCCGCCCGTCGTGCGCAGCGGTGAACCGGTTGCATTCAGTACCCGCACGCTGGTCAACGGTGGCGACCTGGTGACGGACCATGCCTCCGCCAGCGTGTTCGACCAGTTTCGCCTGCTCAAGCGGCCGGCATTGACCGTGGCGTTCGGGCCTCTGGCGACACCCGGCTCCAATGTGCTGCTGGTGAGCAGTCCCACGGAGGGGGTCGGCAAGACCTTCGTCGCGACCAACCTGGCGTACGCCATGGCGCTGGAGAAGGACCACCAGGTGCTGCTGATCGACGCGGACAACCCGCACCACAGCCTCACGTCGCGGCTGATGCTCGACGGCACCCCGGGGTTCTTCGATGTCATCAACGACGAGTCGGTCTCGCTCGAGGACGTCGTGCGCGAGACGGACGTGCCGGGTCTGCGGCTGATCGCGGCCGGAGGTTTCGCACCGGACTCGCTCGAGCGGTTGAACAGTGCCCGCTGCCAGCAGGTGGTCCGGGAGATCCGTTCCGGCCGTTACGGTGACACGGTGATCCTCGATGCCGCACCGCTCCTGCGCGGCAGCGACGGGCCGGCGCTCGCGGCGATTGCCGGGCAGGTGCTGATGGTCGTCGGGTCGGGCGTCACCCCGAAGAGTGCCATCACGCAGGCCCTCGCCCTGCTCGACCGGAACACGCCGGTCGGGCTGATCCTCAACCGCGCCCACGAGGGCGAGGTGGCGCTGCCCTATCCGCGCATCACCTGAGCGCGACGCGGCCGATCACCGGATCGTCGTCGATACCGTGTTCGAGGGTACGCTGTGGTTGCCGGCAGCGTCGTAGGCGATGGCGTTGAAATACCAGGTGCCGGCGCCGAGATCCTCGACGAGATGACTGCTCAGCCCGGGATTGGCGAGATCGATCGTGTATTCGAGCGCGTCGGGATTCACACCGTAGTTGAGGTGGAAACCAGCCAGGTCATCGAGCGGCGAGCCGTCCGTCCGCTCGGTCGGTGCCACCCACGAGACCAGTGCCGAGCCGACGACAGCCTCGTCAGGCTGCACCACCACGGCGAAGGCCGGCAACGAGGCGTAGCCGATGCCATCGGCGACGGTGATGACGATTCCTTCCGTCGTTCCAACGTCACCCGGGCCGGGCGTGCCGCCGAGCCGGCCGGTGCGGGTGTCGAAGCTGGCCCAGGCCGGCGCACCCATCACGCTGAAGGTCAGCGTCTGGCCATCCGGGTCCGAAGCGCTCGGCGTGAAGCTGTAGGGTGAGTTGGCGACGACACTCGTCGAGGGTGTGCCCGATATCGTCGGCGGCCGGTTGCTGGTGGTGGCCGCGGCGATCACGGAATAGCTGCCGAGGTTGCCGGCGGCGTCGGCGGCGCGCACCCGGTATCTGTAGGCCGTGGCGCCCGCCAGGCCGGTGCTGCTGAAAGCGGTGCCCGTGCTGGTGCCGACCTGCGCGAAGCTCGTGCAGCCATCGCCCTGGCAGCGTTCGACGCGATAGCCGGTGACCCCGACGTTGTCGGTGGCCGCGCTCCACGCGAGGTTGATCTGGCTGGCCGACGCGGCGCTGGCGGTCAGCCCCGCCGGCACGGTCGGTGCCTGGGTGTCGGCTGTCGGCGCAGGTGGCGACGTCGTGGTGCCGGCATAGCTGACCGTGAGGGTCGCCCGCGCCCGATGGCCCGCGGCATCGTAGGCGCGCACCGTGATCGTGTTCGTGCCCGGGAGAAGCGTCACCGCCGCGACCGACCAAGCGGTCGTGCCCGAGGCCGTCCCGCGGCCCCCCCGGTCGTTGTACCAGGTCACCCGGGTGACGCCGACATCGTCGGCTGCCGTGCCGGCGAGCGCCACCGTGGAGGTCGTGGCGGTATAGCTGCTGCTGGTCGTTGGCGCCGTGATGGCGATCTGCGGTGATCGCCAGTCGGTCCACTTCTTGCTCCGCCCGGCATCGGCTGGTGAACCGTAGCCGATCGCGGCCACGACGATGAGGGTGGTGAGTAGGGATCTCACGCACGACGAGAGACCCGCTGGCAACCCCGCTGTCATAGGAATCCCCTTAGACCGGAAGCTTTGCGCCCCCACCTTTCGGTGGGTTTGCCCTTGGCAGTGCGCGCGATCCTCGGGGTTCGGCGGCGACGCTTCAACGCGAGTTGCAGCAACTGCGGCCTGCGTCGCGGGATCTGTCAAATCGGGCGATTTATGTCCTGCAGCTTCCGGTTTATTGTTGAGCGGCTCGTCCGGAGCGGGGGAGGAATCGCATGGCGATGCGCAGGGAATCGTCGCGGCGCGCGAGCGGCGCAATTGCCCGTCTCGAACGGCTGCAGCACCGGTTCGACCCGGGCGCCGAAGCCGAGAGGTTTGCGCTCCTGCGGCAGCTCGAGCGAACCGCGTTGCGCACCCCAGGTGCGGTCAGGCGCCTGCACGAGTTGGCCTGTGTCGCGCTTGCCTGTCCCGACTCGCCACGGGTGCGCCAACTCGCCGGGCGCCTGCTGAGCCGCTTTCATCTGCGGGAGGACCTGCGCCGGTACCTCCGCCGCCTCGACAGCAGCGGCATCGCCGGCACCGACACCCGTTTTCGCTTCTTCGCGCCCACGGCGTTGTGGCTGGCCCGTCGCTGGCCGCGGCAACTCGCCTTCGACTGGCCGGCGTGGGACGACCCGGAGCGCCTGCGCGAGGTGCTGGCACTGCTCGCCGTGCACGGTGAGACACCTGGTCTCGACGAATGGGACCTCGGCCTGCGTGGCTGGCTGCAGCGCATGTGTCCACCCGCTATGGGCGATGCGGCCTTCGTGCTGCGTCGGCTGGCCGCACGCCTTGGAGATCCGTTCGTGTTCGAGCGTGTGGTGGATGGCATGGATGCGCCGATGGTGCTGCGCGCCGGGCCGGGCACGCCGTCGCGTTCGCATGGCTGGCGCATGCCGCGCCGGCTGACGTGGCAGCGTGCGGCACCATCCCGCGAACGGCCCGACCTGAACGTCGAGCTCGCGCGCCAGCCGGTGGTGCGGGCCGTGTCCCCGCGCGAGGGCCGATGTCTGATCGACCTGGCGCTCGGGGCGATGGTGACCCACGAGCGTGACCTGGACGTGTTCTCCTACGGTGATCCGTGCGACGTGCGCGTGGTCGACTGTGGTGCCGGCCTGCAGTTCGTCGCCGTCGGGGCGCTGCCCGAGCGCCGGCTCCTGCTCGAGTCGGTCTACGGGTATCTCACCCTCAGGAACGGGGTGCCGACGGGTTACGTGCTCACGAGCGCGCTCTACGGTTCGGCGGAAGTGGCGTTCAACGTGTTCGAGACCTTCCGTGGCCTGGAAGCCGCTGCCACCTACGCGCGCGTGCTCGCCATGACGCGGCACCTGTTCGGCGCCGAGGCCTTCACCGTCTTTCCCTACCAGCTCGGCGGGGCCGGGAACGACGAAGGCCTCGACAGCGGCGCCTGGTGGTTCTATCGCAAGCTCGGCTTCGAGCCGCGCCATCGTGAGGCCCGGCGCCTGATGCATCGCGAGGAGGCGCGGCTCGCGCAGGATCCTGCGTACCGCAGCAGCCGCGCGATCCTGCGCCGGCTCGGTGAGTACAACCTCTACTGGCAGCCGGGTCAACAGCGGCGCGATGTGATGGGCGTCGTGCCGCTCGCCAACATCGGCCTGGCCGTCACCGACTTCATCGCCCTTCATGGTGGCGGCGAACCCGACCGCGGGACGGCGCGCTGCGTGCGCGAGGCGAGGCGACTGCTCGGTGCCGGGCCGACGCGACGCTGGAGCGCGGGAGAGCGGCAGTCCTTCGAGCGCTGGGCACCGCTGGTGCTGGCGCTGCCGGGCGTGGCGCGCTGGTCACCGGCCGAACGCCGTGCGCTCGTTGCCGTCATGCGTGCCAAAGGGGGGCGGCGCGAGAGCGCTTTCGTCAGGGCCTTCGACGCGCACCCGCGCCTGTCCGCTGCCGTGGCAGCCCTGGCACGCGCGACCCGGCCCTGACGCGGGCCGGCGGCCCTCTGCTATATTGGCCGCGTGGATCGGTGCCCGCGGGTGGCACGCCTCGCGCCCGCGGCCTGAGCAGCAGAACGACAGGGGGTCGCCGTGGCAGCCACCCAGAAGATTCACGATACGCGGCACGTGCGCAATGTCGCGCTGGTCGGCCCCACCGGGGCTGGCAAGACCTCACTGCTCGAAGCCATGCTGGCGCGCACCGGCATGATCCGCGAGGCCGGGAGCCTCGCCCGGGGTTCCACGGTTTCCGATTTCACGCCCCAGGAGAAGCGCCTCGGCCACTCGATCGACACGGCGGTGTGCCATCTGGACCGTGCCGGCGTGTTCATGAATCTGATCGATACGCCGGGCAATCCCGATCTCGTCGGTCGCGCCATGAGCGTGCTGCCCGCCGTGGAGACGGCTGCCGTGGTCATCAACGCGCAGTCGGGCGTAGACACCGTCACGCGCCAGCTCATGGAGTTCGCCGCCGGCCGCCGCCTGTGCCGGCTGGTGGTGATCAACCGCATCGATGCCGACGGCGGCCACCTCGAGGCAGTGCTCGGGCAGGTCAGGGCTGCTTTCGGTCGCGAATGCCTGCCGCTCAACCTGCCCGCCGACGGCGGGCGTGACGTCGCTGACTGTTTCTTCTCGCTGCCGGAACGACACACGGATTTTTCGAGCGTGGCCGCCGCACACACCGCCATCGTCGACCAGGTCGTGGAGATCGACGAGGCGCTGATGCGCGTGTACCTCGAGCAGGGCGAGGAGATCTCGGTCGAACAGTTGCACGATCCGTTCGAGGGCGCGCTGCGGGCTGGCCACCTGGTGCCGGTATGTTTCGCCTCGGCGCAGACCGGTGCGGGTATCGACCAATTGCTCGACATCCTCGGGCGGCTGATGCCGGACCCGACCGAGGGCAACCCGCCGCGGTTCCTGCAGGGTGCGGGTGCGGACGCACGCCCGGTGCCCGTGAGCCCGGATCAGGCGGCCCACTTCGTCGGGCACGTGTTCAAGGTGAAGGTCGATCCCTATGTCGGGCGCCTGGGCGTGTTTCGCGTGCATCAAGGCACGGTCCGGCCTGGCGACGCGGTGTTCGTCGGCGAACGGCGGAAAGCGTTCAAGGTCGCGCACCTGTACCGGTTGCAGGGCGCCCAGGCGCAGGAGATCGCCGAGGCTGTGCCGGGCGACATCGCCGCCGTGTCCAAGGTCGAGGACCTGCACTTCGACGCCGTGCTGCACGCCAGTCACGACGAGGACCAGTTCCATCTCGAGCCGCTCGCGTTGCCGGTGCCCATGCATGGGGTGGCGCTCGAACCGGCCCGGCCCGGCGACGAGAAGAAGCTCTCCGATGCCCTGCACAAGGTGACGGCGGAGGACCCCAGCCTGGTACTCCAGTTCGAGGGCCGCGCCAACGAGACCGTGTTGCGGGGGCTGGGCGAGCTGCACCTGCGGCTGGTGCTGGAGCGCATCCGCGAGGAGTTCGGCCTGGCGGTGCATACGCGCGCTCCGCGCATCGCCTATCGCGAGACCGTCACGCGCAAGTCCGAGGGTCACAGCCGTCACAAGAAGCAGACCGGCGGGGCCGGGCAGTTCGGCGAGGTGTTCCTGCGCGTCGAGCCGCTGCCGCGGGGCGCCGGTTTCGAGTTCGTCGATGAAGTGGTCGGTGGCGCGATACCCGGCCAGTTCATCCCGGCGGTGGAAAAGGGCGTGCGCCAGGTGCTTGCGGAAGGCGCCGTGGCCGGTTATCCGATCGAGGACGTGCGCGTGGTGGTCTACGACGGCAAGCACCACTCCGTGGATTCCAAGGAGGTCGCATTCGTCGCGGCCGGCCGCAAGGCGTTCCTCGACGCCATCGCCCGGGCAGGGGCGATCGTGCTCGAGCCCGTGGCGAAGGTGCAGATCACCGTGCCGGCCGATTGTGTCGGCGACATTGCCGGCCATCTGACCGGTCACCGGGGTCGCATCAATGGCAACCAGACGGCCGACGGCAGCCTGGTGACGATCAATGCCGAGGTCCCGGAGGCGGAATTGCGCGAGTACCAGACCCGGCTGAAGTCGATCACCGGCGGGCGCGGCAGCTACACCACGCGCTTCGATCACTACGCCAACGTGCCGCCGGCCGTGCAGAAGGCGCTGGTGGAGGCCTACCGGCCGCGGGCCGAGGAGTGAGCAGGACTCACTCCGGCACGGCGCGGCAGAAGAACGCCTTCAGGTAACGCGTCTCGGGGATGGCCGGATGCACCGGGTGGTCGGGTGCCTGGCCACCGCATTCCAGGACCTGGACGAAGCGGCCGGTGTGCCGGGCCGCCTTCTGGATCGCGGCGAGCAGCGATTCGGGAGCCAGGTGATAGGAACAGGAGCAGGACACCAGGATGCCGTCGCGGGCAAGCAGTTGCAGGCCGAGCTGGTTGAGCCGCCGGTAGGCCGCCTCGCCTTTCGGGATCTGGCGGCGCCGCTTGATGAATGCGGGCGGGTCGAGAATCACCACGTCGAAGCGCTCGCCGGCCGCGTGCAATGCGGTGAGAACGTCGAAGGCATCGCCCCGCTGCGTCGCGAGCTGCAGGCCGTTGTCCGCCGCCGAACGTGCGGCCGCGGCCAGCGCTGTCGCCGAAGCATCCACGCAGAGCACCTCGCTCGCCCCGGCCGCTGCCGCCGCCAGGCCCCAGGCACCGACATAGCTGAACACGTCGAGTACGCGCCGGCCGGCGACATAACGGACGAGAGCGCGACGGTTGGCCGCCTGGTCGTAGAACCAGCCGGTCTTCTGCCCGCTGGCCAGCGGTGCATGGCAACGCAGGCCGTCGGCCTCGACACTGACGTCGGCCGGGACTTCGCCGGTGTCGGCGGTGACCCGCTCGGGCAGGTTCTCGAGTTCGCGCGCGCCGCCGTCATTTTTCCAGACGAACTGTCCGATCGGCAGGACCCGGCGCACGGCCGCGACGACGTCGTCGGCGAGCGCATCCATGCCGGCAGTGCTCGCCTGGCCGACGATGAGATCGCCGTAGCGGTCGAGCACCAGACCGGGCAGGCCATCGGACTCGCCGAACACGAGTCGATAGTACGGCCGCGGATGGAACCGCTCGCGCAGGGCGAGGGCCACCTGCAGGCGATGGACCAGCAGCCCGCGGGAGGGCGGGTGCTGCGGGTCGCGGCCGAGAATGCGGGCACAGATCAGCGCATGGGGGTTGACGTAGGCATAGCCGAGGAACCGGTCCCGCGCCGAGACCACGCGTACTCGGGCACCCGGCGCGAAGGCGGCGAGCGGCGTGGCGCCGGTGTCGACTTCGTTGGAAAAGACCCAGGGATGCCCGCCCTCGATGCGCTGTTCCTCCCCGCGCCTGAGGCGCAGTTCAGGCAGGAGGCCTGTTTCGCCCATGGCGCTCATGGGCGCCCGCTCGGCACGGCGTCAACTCGCGGTGGCGGCGAGGCGCTGCAGGCGCTGCGCTTCGAGGGCGCGTGGGAACAGTGCCTCGTCTTCCTTGAACATGTGCTCGCGCAGGTCGCGATCGAAGGCGGCGAGCGCGACCATCAGCTCGCCGAACGGCGCCCCGGCGCCGTCGGGCATGGCGTAGTCGGCGGTCAGCTCGCGCAGCTTGCGCAGGGCGCGCGTGGCATCCTCGTGCTCGGTCTCCATGCAGGCGATCGGGCCGCCGACGGAATCACCGCATCGGGTTGGCGCAATCGCGGTGCCGGCACCGAGCTGGCGCGCCATCGGGAACAGCGCCTCCTCCTCGTGCAGCAGGTGTGCGTCCAGTTCCCTGGCGAGGCGGCTGACGGTCTCGTTGACTTCGCCGAGGCGTCCGTCGCCGGCCTGCTCGGCGGCAACGGCGGCGGCCAGCGAGGTGAGGCGTGGCAGTTCGCGGCGCAGATAGGCGTGGTGCACCTGCTCGATGTGATCGACCAGGCCGCTGAGCGGCATGGCCCGGTAGGGAGCGATGTCGAGTGGTGGCCGTTCCTCGGGGATGTTGGCTGCCTCGAGCACCATCACCAGGATTCCGGGATTGAAGCCGAAGTTCCAGCACAGCTCGCCGATGGTGACATCGGGGTCGTCGCCGTCGCGGAAGATGCCGGTGGACGTCAGCGCTGCCATGAGGCCCGGCGGGCCCTTCATCAGGTCCGTGACGCGGGTGCGGGCGTTGATCTGCAGCATTGGGCGCGACTCCCTCGGCAAGCCGGCGGGACGCCCTGGCGCATGCGGCACCCGGGTTCTCCCGTCCATAGATGAGGCGGAACATGCCTGACCCCGTCGTCGCGGGGCCATAGGGAATTATACGGAAAGGGACGCGGCCGCCGTCGCCAGTTCGCGCGCCTGCTCGGCCCAGCGATCGCGCTGCGGGCGCGAGGCGGCCACGCCGACCGCAGCAGCGAGGTTGGCGAGTTCGGCCGGACCCATGTGCGCGAGCTGCTGGAAGCGCTCGATGCCGCGATCGCGCAGCTTGCGGTGCAGGGTGCGCCCGATGCCGCGGATGCGTTGCAGGTCGTCGGGTGGGGCCGCTACAACGGGCGGGCGTGCCGGTTCGCGGCGTTCGCGTTGCCGCTGCATGTGCAGCGTGAGCGGCGCGATGCGGTACTTCCAGGTATCGAGATCCGACCGCAGTTCGCCCATCCTGGCGTCGCTCTCCCGCAACCGGCACTCGAGTTCGTGAATGCGCGCGTTGCGCTCGGCCAGCAGGGTGCGCGACACACCGGTAGGCGCCGGAGACCCGGCGTCGTCCTGGCGGGCCGTGGCCTCGGTACTGGCTGGTGGCGGGGACAGCGCACGCAGGCGCTGGGTCCGTGCCACGAGTTCATCGCGCTCGATGCGCAGGAGGCCCTGGTCGCGTTCGAAGGTGGCGAGTTCGCCCCGCAGGCGCACCGACTCGGCCTCGGCCGCGGAGAGCAGCCGTTGCTGCGTGGACTGGTGGGCCATCGCCACGCGCAGCTCCTCGCGCAGTTCCTCGCCAGCGACCTTCTGGCGGACCAGCGCATCGCGCAGGGTGCGCAGCCGCCGCCGGTAGCGCCGGCGCAGAGTCACCAGCTGCTCGCGGTGTGCTTCCATGGGCATGAATCCGCTGCCCAGGCGTACCCGCAGGAACGCCCAGGCCGCGAGCACACCGCAGGCGAGAGCGACGGCGCAGAGCATCAGGGCCGCGGAAATCGGCAGCATGGAGATCGCAACGCAGGCACCGGACCCCGTGTCCGGCAGCTGCACCATAGCCGCCTGGTGCAGCAGATGCGCGGAGCGTCGTCACGGTTCGGCGCCGGTCGGCGTTCGACATAAGGGTCGCGGCAGTGCCGTCACCTCGCAGCGGGGCGGGCCGCATGCCCGGTCGGGATCGTGGCCGGCTTCTGCGTTACCGGTTTCCCGGATGGCCTGCGGCCGCTTGCAGCGCGCGCAGGCGGCGCTGCTGATCGAGGTGGAAGTCGAGCGTGTGGCGGGTTTCGATGCTGCTGCGTCGTTCGCTCATGGCGTCGTACCAGGCGCGCAGCCGCGTGCACTCGGCCGGCCATTCGGCGCCGCCGAGTTCCTCGTAGACGCCGAAACGCTCGAAGAACGGCAGGAACTGGAAATCCACCAGCGTCGGCGTGGCACCGAGCCAGTACGGCCCGTCGCCCAGCCGGCACAGGCCCTCGGCGTCCATGAAGCGCAGTACGCCGGCGAGTCGTTCGCGCTGGGCCGCGGTGTCTGCAGCGGTCTGGCCCGGTTGCATCAGCTTGTGCACGGCGGGCAGCAGGCGGGTATCGCAGTAGTCCATACAGATCCGTGCCAGGGCCCGCCGATAGGCGTCCGCCGGCAGCAGCGGCGGGGACGGGAATGCCTCATCGAGGTACTGATTGATGATCGCCGATTCCCACACGATCCTGCCGGCATGGCGCAACACCGGGACCTTGCCGTAGGGCGAGACCTCCGCAAACCACGCCGGCCGGTTCGCGAGATCGATCTCGACCAGGTCGAACCGGATGTCCTTCTCGATGAGCACCATGCGGACGCGCTGTGCGAAAGGACAGGCGGCATAGCTGAAGAGCTCGATCCCGGTCATGGTCTGCTCCGATGATCCTCGTGCATGCGTGCCTGGCCGGCCCAGTCGGCGCGACGGCGACGAGTGTAGCAGCCGGGTGCGGCCGCGGCCCTCAGCGTGCGGCGTGCAGCAGGGGCAGGAGGCGGGCGCTGTCCAGTACCACCGCGCGCGGTGGCAGCGCCTGGCGGATTTCCGGCGCATCGCCGGGCGATAGCCGCGGTTCCGGGAGTACTTCGCGCCGGACATCGTGCGTGACGACGACCTGTGGGTGCAGCGGCCGCCCGGGCGTCAGGCGCGAGACGACGCCGACCTCGCCGCTCGCCAGCTCGACGATGCTGCCCACCGGCCAGGGGCCCAGGGCGTGGGCGAGTTCGGTGACCAGCGCGCCGTCGAAGTCGCTGTCGCGTAGCGCCTCGATGCGCCGCAGGGCGGTGCAGGGCGAGAGCGCTGCCGCGTAGCGACGGTCGAGCGTCATGGCATCGAACGCGTCGGCGATGGCGGCGAGACGGCCGAACAGCGGGATGTGCGTGCCTTGCAGCCTGTGCGGGTAGCCGCTGCCGTCGATGCGTTCGTGGTGGGCGCCGATCATCTCCAGCACCCGCTCGGGCAGATCATGGCCGGCGACCAGCTCGAGCCCCCGCTCGACGTGGCGGCGCACGTAGTGCTGTTCGCTGCCGCCGAGCGCGCCGGGCTTGGCGAGGATGGGCACGGGCACGGCGACCTTGCCGAGGTCGAGTAGCAGGCCACCGCTGGCGAGCGCGAGCAGGGTGTCGAGGTCGAAGCCGAGCCGCAGTCCGAGCGCCGTGGCCACGGCGGCGGTGCCGGCTGCACGCCGGTACAGGAAGCTGCCGCGCGCGTCCACGCGCAGGCACCAGTGCAGCGCGTCGGCGTCGCGCAGCATCTGGGCAACCAGCTGGCGTGCGCTGTGGCCGACCAGTTCGAGATCGACGATGCCCTGGCGGCGCGCGCCACGCACGACCATCGCCACGCCCTGCAGCACGGCCGTGAGCGTGGCCGACGCATCGGGCACCGGACCGGCCGGAACAGGCGGTGCGGCGGCGCCGGCAGCCGTCCCGGCATCGCTCAGCGCCGGATCGACGTACACGTAGCGGCACAGGTGACGCAGTTGTTCGAGCTGCGCAGGCGAGCTGATGACGAAGCCCGTGGCCGGAAACGGCGTGTGCAGCCACGAGCGGTCAAGCTCGGCCACGAACATGCCGGTGGCGAGTGCTTCGCTCGGAACGGTGATGAGCTTCTGGGCCGGTAGAGGACCCATTGCATTCTCGTCGTTGTGATTCTTGTCGTGTGACTGTAACAACCGCCCCGGAAGGGAACTGTGACGCAGCGCACGGACACTGGCCACGCGGGCATTATGCCCGTCCGGCGCCCGGCCGGTGGACCGCGGCCGCAGGCCGTGGCCATAATGCCGCCTGTGCCTCAGACTCCGGCCCTGCCATGGACCAGACCCGGCTCCAGAACCTCCTGACCGAACTGCATCGCGAGCTGCATGCCGCCGACTCGCTCGACGGCGACACGCGCCGGATGCTCGAGCAGGTGCTGCAGGACGTGCGCGGGCTCGGTCCGGCCGGTGGCGCGGGCGAGGCCCTCACGGGGCCCGCCGGCCAGATCCAGGAAGCCGCGCTGCGGCTGGAGGCTGATCATCCCCGCCTCGCCGGTGCGCTCGGCCAGCTCGGCGACGCGCTGGCCAAGCTCGGCATCTGACCGCGCGGCGGGCGCCGCGCCTGCCGCGCTCAGGGCTTCGCGTCGGGTCGCGGCGGCAGGGAACGCAGGTAGACGCCGATGGCGCGGCGGTCCGCTGCGGTCAGCCGTGAGGTGTTGTCGTCGATCACCTGGCCCATCCCGGCACCGGCAAAGTCCCCGTCGGGGAACATGCCGAGCTCGAGGAAGGTTTCCAGGTCGGAGGCCGTCCACCCGCCGATGCCGTCTTGCTCGTGCGGGGTGATGTTCGGCACCTTCCGGTTCTCGGGACCCTTGGGGTTGCCGGCCAGTTCGGCCTCCTGCCGCAGCGCGCCGCGTGCGTTGCGCGGGGTGTGGCACTCGCCGCAGTGGCCGAGGTGGCGCACCAGGTAGGCGCCCCGGTTCCAGTCGGCATCACGTCTGGAGTCCGGCACGAATCGGGCGGGCCTGAAGTACAACCTCTGCCAGATACGGGCTGCGGGCAGTGCCCGCAGTTGCCAGGGCAGCTCATGCGGCCGGTCGGGCTGGCGCACCGCCGGCAGCGAGAACAGGAAAGCCTTCAGCGCCAGGACATCGTCGCGGCTCATGCCCGTGTAGGCGGTGTAGGGGAAAGCCGGGAAGTAGGCGCCCCCATCCGGGCGGCGGCCTTCGTGGAGCGCCCGCAGGAAATCCTCGTCGCTCCAGGCGCCGATGCCGGTTTCCGGATCCGGGGTGATGTTGGGCGCGTAGAAGGTGCCGAACTCCGACACGAGTGCACGCCCGCCGGCGTAGGGCACTGCATCCTCGCGGTCGGCCGTATGACAACTCACGCAGCCGCCGGCCGCGGCCAGATATCGGCCGCGCTCGACGATCGACTGCGCCGCGACGCTGGTGGCGAGCAGCACGGCGGCGATGCCCGCTGCCATGCGCCCGCGCATGCCGCCTGCCCTCACTCCGATTTCTGATAACGGTCGTGGCACCCCTTGCAGGAGTCGAATACGGGCTTCAGTGACCGGCCGATGGTGGCACGGTCACCCGAGCGCACGGCGTCGCGCAACTGGCTCGTGGCACTGCGGGCGGCCTGCGTGGCCTTGGTGAAGCGCTCGCCCTCCTGCCAGATCAGCGCCAGCGCGTCGGTCTTGCCCACGCCGCTGCCGGCGGGGAACAGCCGGTCGACCTGCGCTCCGGCAGCGGCCAGTGCCTCGGCGTGACCGACCAGTGCGTCCTGGTGCTCGACCTTGCCGGTGAAGATCAGGTTGATGGCGTTGACATGCCCGGCCATGGTCATCATCACGGCCTGTCGATACTTGATGGCGTCTTCCGGCGTGGCGGCTCCGGCCAGGGAGGCAGTCAGCAGCAGGGGGAAACCCATCGTGATCATGCGATGCATCGGCTCGTCTCCTCGACGTGGCGGGACAGGGAGCCGAAGGATAGCAGGCGCGGCGCGCCGGACGCAGCGCCGCAGGTGCGTCAGGGTGCAGCGGGTTTTTCCGGAGCAGCCGGATCCGCGCAATGCCAGGTCGCCGGGTCGCAGCGCGGAGCCGGCGTCGCCTCGCCCGGGCCGGGACCGGCGGCTGCGGCGCTGTTGCGCCCCGTGCCATCGTCGTGACGCACGACGCCCCGGGTGTCGCGACAACCTCCGGTCGCTTCGACAGGCGAACCGCCGATGACCACGTCCGTGACGCGCCGGCCGCCATCGGCGCAGGTGACGACGCCGATATCCGCGTCGACGGCGAGCGGGGTGTCGTCATCGCCCGGCCGATGAGCATCGAAGCCGTCGTAGACGCGCACTTTCATGCGCGTTTCCTCCGCGGCCCGCGGCTCCTTCGGATGTGGTGTGGTGCGTGCGTTCCAGACACCCGACACCGGTGCCGTCCCGGCCTGCGGGACTGGCGCCGGCGGCTCGGCGTACGCCATCGGCACGGCGCTGAAACAGACGGCGGCGAGCACGGGCAGCAGATGTGGCGCGATGATCGTCCGGCGTGGCGTCATGGATCCTGGCAAGCCGCGTGGCCAGCGGCCTGGCGACACCGGCGAGTCTAGCAGCCGCGAGGCGGCCACCATCGGGACACCCGTCACGGTCCCGCCGGTCTCAGGATGCTGCGTTGCGCTGCAACTGGGGTACGCCGAAGCGGGCGTAGGGATTCATGCAGGCGGCGATTTCTGCCAGGCCGTCGGGGTTGAGCAGCGCGATGTGCCTGCGGTCCGCCTTCACGAGACCATCCTTCTGGAACCGCGCCAGGATACGGCTGACGGTCTCCGGTGCGAGGCGCAGGTAGTTGGCAATGTCCTGGCGCGACATCGCCAGGTTGAGCGAGGTCGGCGTCGGTTCGCGGCGGTGCAATCGCGCCGCCACCATCACGAGGAAACCGGCCAGTCGTTCGTTGGCGGTGTAGTCGCCGGCGATGCTCGCTGCCCCGAGCATGTCGCGGCTCAACATGCGCAGCAGCTGGGTCTGCAGTTCCGGCATCTCCTGTGTCAGCGTGCCCAGCGAGGCGTAGGGCAGGCAGCAGACCTGACTGCCGGTGAGCGCCACGCAGCTCGTCAGGTGGCGCGCCGGGAATACGGCATCGAGCCCGATCACTTCACCGGGGAAATGAAAGGCCATCACGTGCTCGCGCCCCTCGGCGTCGATCGTGTAGGTCTTCAGGCATCCGGACTGCACGGCGCAGAGATGGCGGAAGGTATCCCCGACCCTAAACAGGTGCTCGCCGGACGCCAGCGGCCGGCGCCGCTGCACCATCGGCTCGAAGCGCTGCGTCTGGCTGGCACCGAGAGTGCCGGGCAGGCAGCGTTCGCGCTGCTGGCAGCTGCGACAGCGCGACCGGCCCAGGTCGAGCGGGGTGGTGGACGAGGCTCCGTGCCCCTCGGCAGGCTGGGATTCTTTCATGTCCCGGACTTCTAAGCCGGGTCACCCCATCGGGGCTATAAGGGTTTTCCGCCGGCAGGACCGCTGTCGATGGCCAGTGGTGGCAGGGTGCCGTCGAGCCAGGCGCGGACATCGCGCCCGATGCGCTCGCCGGCTTCCTCGAGCGCCGGGTGTCCGACCCCCGGATACGTCAGCAGCCTGACGGATGCAGCCGCGGTGAGCATGGCCGCCAGTTCACTGGCCTGTTCGGGTGGAGTCTGGGGGTTGGCGTCGCCCCAGAGGATCAGCACGGGCGCGCGGACCCTGCCGACCACCCCGGCGACGTTGCCGCCGTCGTAGGCTCGCAGGCGCGCGAGGATCGCGGCCCGGTTGCCCTCGCGCATCCACAGGTCGTACCAGCGGTCGATGTGCTCTTCGGTGATCAGGGCCGGGTTGCCGGCGCGCGAGCGCAGCAGGTAGGCGACCAGTGCGCGCGGTGTGATGTAGCGCAGGATGTCTGCGGTCTCCGGCAGGCGCGTGCCGGACTGTGCCATGGCACGTCCTTCGAGGATGCCGGGATTGAGCAGGATCAGCCGCTCGATGCGCTCCGGATGGTCGGCCGCAAAGCGCAGGGCGATGCTGCCCCCGAGCGAGGTACCGGCGATCGTGAAGCGTCGCAGGCCGAGTGCATCGACGAACTTCTCCGTCAGTGCCACGGTGCGCCGGTTGGAGTAGTCGCCCGACGGATCGGGACCGGTGAGCCCGAAGGCCGGGAAGTCGAAGCGCACCACGCGGTAGCGGTCCGCCAGCGCCTCGACCCACGGGTCCCAGGCGAGCAGGCTGCTGAAGTTGGCGTGCAGGAGCAGGACCACCGGCCCGCTGCCCTCGTCGCGGTAGTGGATGCGCACGCCATCGATGTGCAGGAAGCGCATCGCCGGGGACGCGTACTTCTCCTCCAGCCTGGCAGCCGGCACGTCGCGATACGCCCAGAGCGCCGCTGCCAGCGTGACCGTGACCACGGCCACCGCGACACCGAGCATTCTGGCGGCGATCCTCAAGCTGCTGCGCATGGTCCCGAACCTGCTGCCATCGGCCCGGGCGCAGCATAGCCGGGGGCCAAGGCCGCTGTCATGGCGCAGCGGCACGCCAGCGCTCGTTGACTCGTCGTCCCGATGTTGGCACTTTGCGCTGCCATGACGCTGCGCCCGAGGATGGTGGTGTTCTGCCTGCTGGCATTCCTGGCCGGCATCGTGGTGGCGTGGTACCTGGCACGGCCGGGCGTACCGGCGGCCGCGCCGGCGTTGCCCCGCGTCGGGGCGGATTTCACGCTGCTCGACGCCAGAGGTCAGGCGGTGCGCTGGAGCGCCATCAGCCAGCGCCTGCAACTCGTCTTTTTCGGATTCACCCACTGCCCGGAGGCCTGTCCGACGACGCTCGCCAACGCCTCGCGGGCGCTCGAGGATCTCGGTGCGTCTGCGGCCGATGTCGGCCTGGTACTGATCTCCGTGGATCCCGGGCGCGACACGCCTGAGGCGATGGGCGCCTACGTCGCCCGCTTCGGCCCGCGGGTCACCGGGTATACGGGCAGCGCAAGCGACATTGCGGCGGCCGCCGCCGCCTTCCATGTCTACTACGAGACGCTGCCGCCGATGGAGGATGGCAGCTACATGGTGAACCATGCCGCCACGTTGTTCCTCGTCGGTGCCGGCGACGAGATCCTCGAGATCCTTCCTTACGGGGTGGGCAGTGCCGACATCGCTGCCGCCGTCGGGCGCCATCTCTGACGGCTGGGGCGCAGGAGCATCGCCGGGCCATGGACCGCACCGAGCGCTTCTACCGCATCCAGCGTCTGCTCGAGAACCGCCGTGCCGTGAGTCGGGAGGACATGCTCGGAGATCTCGGCGTGTCGCGTGCCACGCTCAAGCGCGACCTCGCCTACCTGCGCGATCGCATGCAGGTGCCGATCGAGTGGGATCGCGGGCGCGGGGGCTACTTTCTCGACGTGCAGCCCGGCGGCGAGCGCGCGTGGCAGCTTCCCGGCCTGTGGTTCTCGGCCGAGGAGGTGCAGGCGCTGCTCACGATGGAGCAGTTGCTCGAGCGCCTGCAGCCGGGTCTGCTCGCCCAGCAGGTGCGCCCCCTGCGTGAGCGCATCCGCCGCATCCTCGGCACCGGCGATTTCACGGCCGAGGAAGTGTCGCGTCGCATCCGCATCCTGCCGATGGGTGCACGCACGGTGACCCCGGCGCACTTCCAGGCCATTGCCTCGGCGTTGCTGTCGCGCCGGCGCCTGAGGATCCGCCATCACCGCCGTAGCACCGGCGAGACGCTGGAACGTCAGGTCTCGCCCCAGCGCCTGGTGCACTACCGCGACAACTGGTACCTGGATGCCTGGTGCCACATGCGGCGGGCCCTGCGCACCTTTGCCGTCGATGCCATCGGCGAGGTGCGCGTCCTGGAGCGCGCTGCCCGCGAGGTCGACGAGGCAAAGCTCGAGGCGACGTTCACCGGCGGCTACGGCATCTTTGCCGGTGCCCCGGCCCAGACGGCGGTGCTGCGTTTCGATCCGGTGCGTGCGCGCTGGGTGTCCCGCGAGACCTGGCATCCGCAGCAGGAAGGCCACTTCGAGCTCGACGGCGCCTGGATCCTCGAGGTGCCCTATAGCGATGCCAGCGAACTCGTCATGGACATCCTCCGCCATGGCGAGCATGTCGAAGTCCTGGCTCCGGCCATGCTGCGGCGACTGGTTCGCGACGGGCTCGGCCGGGCCCTGGCCCGGTACGACAATGGCGGGTCGTGACGAAAGTTCACCCATTTGGGTGAGGACAACGCCGCACCGACCTCCCGACAATGTCAACGGGCCGGGCTGCCCGTGACGCGTGGAAGTTGGCGCCGCGCGCTTCGGGTCCAGACCGCCTCCGGCTTCCGACCAGGGTGCCGGCGTGGCCCGGTGGGACCGTCAGGCCCCACCGGGCCGCGACCTTCGGGCGGTGCTTCTCCAGCCCGCCTTCGGACCTCAGGAGTCAGGCCCGGCGTCCCGTTGCTGCACCCCGCGGCCCGGGCGGTGACACCCGTTGTGCGGCCGATCGCAGCCAACCTGTCCCGCGAATGAGAAGATGTACCGACCCGTCGGCGTGGCTGGCTCGTGCGCCCCGGGCGCGCGGCCCAGACAGGGCAGGTCGCCACGGCACCATAGAGGATCGACGGTGAAGATGCTGTTCTGGGTCTCGGCGTTCGTCGTCGGGTACGTCTACCTGGGCTATCCGCTGCTGGCCTGGCTGCTGGCGAGGACGATCGGCAGGCCCGTACGCCGCGCTCCGATCCTGCCGCGTGTCACGGTGGTGACTGCGGCGTACAACGAGGCGGCGCACATCGCCGCCACGGTGCGCAACAAGCTCGAGCAGGACTATCCGCAGGAACTGCTCGACGTGATCGTCGTCTCCGATGAATCGACCGATGGCACCGACGGGATCGTCGAGGCGTTCGGGCCCCGGGTGACGCTGCTGAGGCAGGCCCCGCGTGCCGGCAAGACGGCGGCACTGAATCTGGCAGCCGGCGTGGCCCGGGGTGAGGTCCTGGTGTTTGCCGATGCCAACTCCATCTACTCGCCCGACGCGGTGCGCCGCCTCGTGGCGAACTTCGCCGACACGACCGTGGGCTACGTGACCGGCAAGATGGTGTACGTCACGCCGGAAGGTTCGCTGGTCGGCGATGGCTGCTCCACCTACATGAAGTACGAGAACTGGCTGCGGGAACAGGAAACGGCGCTGGCCGCGGTGATCGGCGTGGATGGCGGCGTCGATGCGGTGCGCAGGTCGCTCTACCGGCCGATGCGCGCCGACCAGTTGCCGGACTTCGTGCTGCCCCTGTCGGTGGCGCGGCTGGGGCAGCGTGTCGTCTACGAACCCGGCGCGCAGTTGCGGGAGGTCACCCTCGCGGCGACGGCCGACGAGTACCGCATGCGGGTGCGTGTGGCGCTGCGTGCGTTGTGGGCACTGTGGGACATGCGCGACTTGCTGAACCCGATCCGCTCGCCGATGCTGGCGTTCCAGCTCGCATCCCACAAGCTGCTGCGCTACCTGGCCTTCGTGCCGCTGGCGATCGTGCTGGTGACGAGCTTCGCCCTGGCCGGCAGCGGCGTCGTGTACATGGCGGCCGCGGTGGTCCAGTGCGCGTTCTGGGCGACCGCCCTGGCGGTGCGAACCACCGGCATTGCATCCCTGCCGCACTATTTCCTGCTGCTGAATGTCGCTTCCGCCCACGCCTGCCTTAGATTCCTGCGCGGCGAACGCATGGCGACCTGGGCACCCCGGACCGGGTGACGGCGCGTGATGGCGGACACGGGGCGCCCATTGCGCATCCTGCACCTCATCGACAGTGGCGGGCTGTACGGGGCGGAACGCATGCTGCTGACACTCGGCGCCGCCTGTCGCGGGCGCGGTCACGCGGTGACCGTCGGCACGATCGTCGCGCCTGCGGACGCCGGGGACCCGCTCGGCGAGGCGGCGATGTCGCAAGGCCTCGGCCACGTGCGGTTCGCGATGCCCGACGGATTCCGGATCGCCGGCATCCGTGACATCCTGCATTACGTGCGTGCGCAACGCATCGATGTCCTGCACACCCATGGATATCGCGCCAACATCCTCATGGCCTGTGTCCCGCGGCGCCGGCGTCCCTGCCCGGTTGTGGCGACGCTTCACGGCTGGACTGCCGTGGGCAGGCGCACGCGCGTGGCCGCCTACGAGGCGCTGGAACGGTGCCTGTCGCGGCGCCTGGATGCCGTGGTCGTGGTCAGCGAGGCGATGCGCGCGCGCCTGCCGCGCACCTGCCGGGAAGCCGTGGTCTGGATTCCGAACGGGGTCGAACTGCCGGCAGGCGAGGATCGCCATGGCCGGGGCGATGCGCGTGCCGTCGTGGATGCACTGCCGGTGGTACTGGGCGTGGGCCGCCTCGGTACCGAGAAGGGGTTCGACGTGTTGCTCGATGCGCTCGCCGGTCTCGCCGGCCAGGGGCTCGGGTTCAGGCTGGTGATCGCCGGTGACGGCGCGGAAGGTCCGCGCCTGCGGGCACAGGCCGAGGCGCTCGGGCTCGCGCAGCAGACGCAGTTTGCGGGATACGTGGCCGACGTGCGGCCGCTCTACCGCACGGCTGACGTACTCGTCATCCCGTCGCGCTCCGAAGGCTTGCCGCTGGTGCTGCTCGAGGCGCTCGGCGCCGGTGTGCCGGTGGTGGCCACGCGCGTCGGGGAGATTCCCGCCGTGCTCGGCGACGGCGCCTTCGGTGAACTGGTGACACCCGGTTCGGCGACGGATCTTGCGGCCGCCCTGCGCCGGGTGTTGCTCGACCGCGAGGCCGCAGGCCGCAGGGCCGACGCTGCCCGGGACCGGGTCGCGTCCCTGTACTCGGCGCAGGCGATGGCGCAGCGCTATCTCACGATCTATCAGGAGGTCATCGGATGAGCCTGAACGCCGGAACGGCCGTGGGCAGGGGGCAGGCCACCGCCGACAGCGGGACCGACGTCGCTTATCCGGTGCCGGCGCCATTCGGGTTCTTCCTGTTCCTGGTGTTCATTCTGGTGAGCTACCTGCAGCTCGGCAGTCGCTGGGCCCTGTTCGATGCCGTCCGCGCCGAGTTCGTGCTGGGTCTGCTGCTGTCGCTGCTGGCCCTGTTCGCGCTCGCCAGGCGCGATGCGGAGTTTCATGTCACCGCCGTGGGCAAGTGGGCGATCGTCCTCGTCCTGCTGCTGCTGGCGATGAGCTTTCTGTCGATCGATCCCGTGCGCTCCTGGGGGGTGTTCGTCGATCGCGTCTTCAAGTTCGCCATGCTGGCCCTGTTCATTCCGGCCTTCGTCACCTCGCCATCGCGACTGCGCTGGTTTCTGGTGGCCTACCTGCTCGTCTGTGCCAAGCTCGGGCAGGAAGGCCTGGTCGGCACCCTCACCGGCTCGATGAT
The DNA here is from genome assembly GCA_020851975.1 of Gammaproteobacteria bacterium. GTDB lineage: Bacteria > Pseudomonadota > Gammaproteobacteria > Steroidobacterales > QUBU01. The sequence continues at coordinate 32,605 of JADZBS010000093.1, forward strand.
GTGGGAGAACCAGGGTGTGCCGCGGCTGCACGGCTCGACGCCGATCTACATGCACCCGAACTCGTTCTCGGGCATGGCGGTGGGCTCGCTGCCGTTCGTGCTCTTCGCCTTGCCGCTGGTGAGGGGCAAGTGGCGGGTGGCACTGGTGGTGATCCTGCTCATGCTGATCAACATCATCCTGCGGACGGGCTCGCGCACCGGATACATCGCTTTCGTCGTCGGAGCGGTCTGGTTCGCCGCCCACACCGAAAGGCGCCTTCGCGCCATGTTCCTGCTGGTCCTGGTCGCGATCACCGTGGTGCCATTCATCCCGGAGGAGTACATCGGGCGGGCGGCCACGATCTTCGACCGCCCGGAACTCGGCGAGGGATCGTCGGGCAAGCGCCTGGAGATCCTGTACGATGCCTGGGCAGTGTTCCAGGCCAGGCCCTTCGGTGTCGGGGTCAACGCGTTTCCCGTGATCCGCGAGCAGTGGTTCGGCCGTGTGCAGGACACCCACAACCTGTATCTCGAGGTCGCCACCAACATCGGGGTGCAGGGGCTGATCGTCTTCGCTGGCCTGCTGATCGCGATGTTCCGCAGCCTGCGCCGGACCCGGCGCGAAGTCGAAGCGGATCTCAGGGAACTCGGCTGGCAGCCGGGAAGCAGCCCGCCGAAGCCGGACTCACCGGATCCGGTCGGCGCTCACGTGACCGACCTGCTGTGGATCCGCGCGGCCTCGAGCGCGTTCATCGGCTTCATCGTGGTGCGCCTGCTGCTCGGCCTCTTCGGCATGGATCTCTACGAACGGTACTGGTGGTTCGCGGGTGGCGGCGCGATCGCACTCTGGAACCTGAGGCTCGCCGCCGGACGGCGCACGGCAGCGTTGAAGGCGACGCTGCCGGACGGGCCAGTCCCGGATGCCAGCGAGAGGGCCGGTCAGTCGTCCGGCCGATGACTGGTGTGCCCGGCGCGCGGCCGAGGCGCCGGTTCAGGCGCTGAAGCCTGGCTTGCCGATCTCGGTCACCGGCTCGACCAGCAGCGGTGCGAGGTGCTGGTACCCGGTCGTACGCCGTTTCGCCTCGATGTCGGCATAGACGTGCTGCGCCTGCTCCGGGCTGATCTGCAAGGCCGCGGCCAGGTCCCGGGCGGCGACGCCGTGGTTCAGCGCCCATAGCGCCAGGTCCATCTGCTGGTGGGGCAGGGCGAAGTAGAACTCGTCCTGTCCCTGGGCGAGGCTGTAGGTGTCGGTGGTCGGCTGCGCCTGGCGGACTTCCTCCGGAATGCCGAGGTGCGCGGCGAGTGCGTAGACCTGCGTCTTGTAGAGATGCGCAATGGGCTTGAGGTCGGCAGCACCGTCGCCGTTCTTCACGAAGAAGCCCTGGTCGTACTCGAGCCGGTTCGGCGTGCCGATCACGGCATAGTTGAGCCGGTCGGCGTGGAAGTACTCGAGGGTCTTGCGGATGCGCTGCTTGAAGTTCGTGGCGGCCACGATCTGCAGGTAGCTCGTCAGCCCGAGCCTTGCCTCCGCCTCGCTGCCATCGGGGCGGCGCACCACGAGCACGAAGTGGTTGACCCGGCCCTGCTGGCCACCGCGGATGACGATCTTGTGCGGCCAGCTGCCGTCGTAGTCCGGGAAGACGCTGCGGATGGCTTCGTCGCGGCGACGGTAGCAACCGATGGCGGCCAGCGTTCCGGAGATGTCCTCGGTGCGAAACTCGATGCCGAGCTGCTCGGCGACCAGCTGGCCTCGCGGCGTGGTGGTACCCGCCGAATCGGTCTCGGGCATCAGCAGCCCGAACACCCGGTTGGCCCCGACCGCTCGCACGGCGAGTGCAGCGCACACCGCGCTGTCGATGCCGCCGGAGATGCCGATGACCAGGCCCCGCCGGCGCAGCCGGTGGGCCAGCATGTCGCGCATGGCAC
>JADZBS010000094.1 GCA_020851975.1 Gammaproteobacteria bacterium
GATGCCCGACGCCGACACGATCTCGTTGACGCGACCAAGCCAGGCGCCCAGCGCGAGCACCAGGAAGAACGCGGCGGCCAGCCAGGTCAGGTGCCGGCGTGCCCCGTCCTCCACGCGGACGCCAAACGGGGTCAACGCCATCTGACCGGCGGCGACGTACAACGCGGCAGCGCCAGCCGCGGCCAGGACCACCGCGCTCATCACCAGCCCGCGCACCAGTTCCAGTGCGGGGAGGGTGAAGACGTAGAAGGCGGCGTCGTGGCCGAGTACCGGATCGAGGTTGCCGAACGGGGCCTGGTGCCACCAGGTCAGCACGGTCATCCATTGGCTGGAAGCGAACGACGAGAGCAGGAAGGCCGCCACGACCACTGCCAGCATCACCAGGGGGCGGAGCTGGTCACGGGTCGGCAGGACCATGGTGAAGCCGTCGCGGGTGGTAAACGGTGCCGGCGCGGCCGAGATCGCCGACAGCGCCGCCCGGACGTGCAGGGTCAGCCACGCGCCGGCGGCGACAAACACCGCCAGTGCCAATCCCGCCCGCGCGGTGATTTCGGTGGCGTAGACATCCTGGTAGCCCAGCTCCCCAAACCACAACCAGTCGGTGAGGAAGTCAACGGTGAAGGGCAGGACAAAGAACACGGCTCCTGCCAGCAACATGACGACAAATCGTAAGGGCACGAAGGCATCTTACTCCCCCCGCTTCAACCGCCGCAGGGTTCGTCGCTGGTCACGGTCGGGCCGGGTGGCGGGCGTGGCCGCCGCCCGATAGAGGCGTTCGAGCTTGCGGAGCTCGATCGCTTCCGCCGTCGGCCTGGGTGAGGTGTCGTCATAGAGCCGCCGCGCCTCAGCGCGCGACAGGCTCTGGTCGGCGGTGCCGAGCACCGTGAGCAGTTGCTTGCGGCCGAGCGGACGCTGCACGATCAACCGGTCGCCGGCCTTGACCTCGCGATGCGGCTTGGCCAACTGGCCGTTGACGCTGACCTTGCCGAGCTTGCAGGCCTTCTGCGCTTCGGAGCGCGTCTTGAAAACACACGCGACGTCGAGCCAGACATCGAGCCTTACCGGGTCCACTGATTCAGCTTAGTGCAACCGCGAAGCGACGCAGGCCACGAGCTCTTCGATCATGGCCTTCGTGCCCTTCGTGCGCTTGGTGGTTGTCTCGGCAGGCAGTACAATTCCGTGCGATGAGTAAACGTCCCCATTCGTCAGTAGTTTTGGACGGCCCTGCGCGCGCACCCGGTCGCGCCATGCTGCACGCCGTCGGCTTTACGCGCGCCGACTTTCAGAAGTCACAGGTCGCGGTGTGTTCAACCTGGAGCCAGGTCACGCCGTGCAACGTTCACATCGATGTGCTCGCGCGGCACGCGGCCGACGGCGTCAGCGGCGCCGGCGGCAAGCCGACGATCTTCAACACCATCACGGTGTCCGACGGCATTTCGATGGGCACCGAGGGCATGAAGTACTCGCTGGTGTCGCGCGAAGTGATTGCCGACTCGATCGAGACCGTGATGGGCGCCGAGGGCTTCGACGGGTTGGTCGCGATCGGTGGCTGCGACAAGAACATGCCGGCGTGCGTGATGGCCATGGCGCGGCTCGACAGGCCCTCGGTATTCGTCTACGGCGGCACCATCCGGCCGGGCGCGGAACGGCGCGACATCATCTCGGTGTTCGAGGCGGTCGGCGCCGTGGCCAGCGGGCGGATGAACCAGGCACAGCTCCTCGAAGTGGAGCGCACCGCCATCCCGGGCGCCGGTTCCTGCGGCGGCATGTACACGGCCAACACGATGGCCTCGGCCATCGAGGCCCTCGGCCTGTCGCTGCCCGACAGCTCCGCCCAGGAGGCCGTTTCGGCCCACAAGCACGATGACTGCCGGCGTGCCGGCGCTGCCGTCGTGGAACTCGTCCGGCGCGGCATCCGCCCGTCGGACATCCTCTGTCGCGAAGCCTTCGAGAACGCCATCACCCTGGTGATCTCGGTGGGCGGCTCGACCAATGCCGTGCTGCACCTGCTGGCCATGGCGCACGAGGCCGGCGTGCCGCTGGCGCTCGACGACTTCACCCGGGTCGGCGCACGCGTGCCCGTGCTGGCCGACCTGCGCCCGAGCGGCAAGTACGCGATGTCCGAATTGGTGGCGATCGGCGGCATCCAGCCGCTGATGAAGATGCTGCTGGACGCCGGGCTCCTGCACGGCGGTTGCCTGACCGTCACCGGCCGCACGCTGGCGGAGAACCTCGCCGGCGTGAGTCCCTACGCCGAGGGCCAGCCGATCGTGCGCGGCATGGACAACCCCATCAAGAAGGACAGCCATCTCGTGGTCCTCCACGGCAACCTTGCCCCGGAGGGCGCGGTTGCCAAGATCACCGGCAAGGAAGGCTTGCGCTTCAGTGGCCGTGCGCGCGTGTTCAGTGGCGAGGAAAAGGCGCAGGCAGCGATCCTCGGTGGCGAAGTCGTCGCCGGTGACGTGGTGGTGGTGCGCTACGAGGGCCCGAAGGGCGGGCCCGGCATGCGTGAGATGCTGAGCCCGACCTCGGCCATCATGGGGCGGGGTCTCGGCGACAAGGTGGCGCTCCTCACCGACGGGCGCTTCTCCGGGGGCAGCCACGGCTTCGTGGTCGGCCACGTCACGCCCGAGGCGGCCGTCGGCGGGCCGATTGCGCTGGTCGAGGATGGCGATGTCATCACCATCGACGCGCAGGCGCGCACCGTGACGCTCGACGTACCGGCGGCCGTGCTCGAAGAACGGCGCCGGCGCTGGTCGCCGCCGCCATCGACCGTGCGCCCGGGTGTGCTCACCAAGTACGCGCAGCTCGTCAGCCCGGCCTCGCGCGGCGCGGTGACGACGGCGCCGGGCAGCCGCTGAGCCGTACCGGAGCCCGGGGCGCGCCATCATGCAGACGCTCGACGCCGACAGTTTCCCGCCGCGTGACCGCCCGGCCTCGCTGCGCGATGCGCCCTGGCTGGTGATGAAGTTCGGCGGCACCAGCGTTTCCACGGCGCAGAACTGGGGCATTATCCGCGACCTGCTGCTGGAGCGCGTGGCGGCCGGCTACCGGCCGCTGGTGGTGCATTCGGCGCTCGCCGGCGTTTCCAATCGCATCCAGGACGCACTGGCCGCGGCGGCAGGCAGTCCCGCCGACGCTCAGATCGCGGCCATCCGCAAGACGCACCTGGACCTCGCCGCCCGACTCGGTCTCGACGGGCCGGCGCTCGTCGGCGGCCATCTGCAGGAACTCGAGCAGCTGCTGGCCGGTATCCACCTGATGCGAGAGGTGACGCCGCGGGCCCACGCACGGGCCATGGCGATGGGTGAGTTGATGGCGACGACGCTCGGCGCGGCCTGGCTGAACGCCCGTGGCCTCGGGACCAGCTGGCTCGACGCCCGGCAGGCCTTGCGCAGCATCGACGTGCCCAACACGAGCGAGCGCACGCGCTACGTCAACGCGAGCTGCGACTTCGAGGCCGACCGCAGCGTCCAGGAGCACTGTGCCACGCTGGAGGGCGTGGTGCTCACGCAGGGCTTCATCGCCAGCAATGCCCGTGGCGAGACCGTGATCCTCGGTCGCGGCGGCTCCGATACCTCGGGCGCCTATTTCGCCGCCAAGCTGCAGGCAGCCGGGCTCGAAATCTGGACCGATGTGCCCGGCATGTTCAGCGCCAATCCACGCACCGTGCAAGGCGCACGCCTGCTGCGCGTGCTGAGCTACGCCGAAGCCCAGGAGATCGCCTCCACGGGCGGTTCCGTCCTGCATCCCCGCTGCCTCGCCCCGGTGCGCCGCCACGGCATCCCGCTGCGGGTGAAGGACACGACTGCACCGGGCTTGCCCGGCACGCTCGTCACGACCGATCCCGGCAGCGATGCACCGCGCGTCAAGGCCATCTCCGCCCGCACGCGCGTGACGCTGGTGTCCATGGAAACGCTCGGCATGTGGCAGGCGGTCGGTTTCCTCGCCGATGCGTTCCGCTGCTTCAGCGATCTCGGACTGTCGATCGACCTGGTCTCGACGTCGGAGAGCAACGTGACCGTGACCCTCGATCCCGGCGCCAATGCCATCGATGGTGCCGTGCTCGGTTCGCTGCGCGAGGCGCTCGAGCGGCTGTGCCGCGTGCAGATCATCGAGAATGTAGAGGTCGTGAGCATGGTCGGTCAGAAGATCCGCTCCGTGCTGCACGAGATCGGGCCGGCCTTCGACGTGTTCGAGGAGCTGCCGATCCACCTGGTCAGCCAGGCGGCGAGCGACCTCAACCTGAGTCTCGTCGTCGAGGAGGGCCAGTCACGGCGCATCATCCAGGCGCTGCACGGCCTGCTGGTGCGGCCGGCACGCCAGGATGCCGTGTTCGGACCGACCTGGGAGGAACTGCACCAGGCCGTGCCGGCGCCCGTGGCGACAGTCGAGCCGTGGTGGGTGCGCCGGCGGGACGAGCTGATCGCGCTGGCCCGCCAGCATTCTTCGGCCTACGTCTACGACCTCGCCTCGGTGCGGGCAGCGGCGGCCAGGATGAGAGGCGTCGCCGGGGTCGATCGCGTGCTCTTCGCCATGAAGGCCAACAGCAACCCCGAAGTGCTGCGTACCGTGTACGAGGCCGGGCTCGGTTTCGAGTGCGTGTCGCCCGGGGAAATCGCGCGTGTACTCGAACTGTTTCCGGACCTCGACCGCGACCGGATCCTCTTCACGCCGAACTTCGCGCCGCGCGCCGAGTACGAGCACGCGCTCGGCCAGGGCGTCTGGCTGACGCTCGACAACATCTTTCCGTTGCGCGAGTGGCCGACGTTGTTCGCGGGCCGCGAGATATTCCTGCGCGTGGACACCGGGCACGGCCACGGCCACCACGAGAAGGTGCGTACGGCCGGCGTGCACGCGAAATTCGGCATTCCGATGTTCGAACTCGCCGAGGCACGCGAGCGCGTCGAGCGCGCCGGTGCGCGCGTGGTCGGGCTGCATGCCCACACGGGCAGCGGCATCCTCGAGACCGACACCTGGCAGCGGGTGGCGCGCGTGCTGGCCGAGGTCGCGGCCGGGTTTCCCCACCTGCGGGTGCTCGACCTCGGTGGCGGTTTCGGGGTACCGGAGAAGCGTGACGGCAAGTCGCTGGACCTCGAGGCGCTCGGGCGCAGTCTGGCGGAAGTGCGCCGCGCCTGGCCGGCCTGGCAGATCTGGCTCGAGCCCGGTCGTTACCTCATTGCGGAGGCCGGCGTACTGGTGACGACGGTCACGCAGACCAAGGGCAAGGGCGACGTGCAGTATGTCGGCGTGAGCACGGGCATGAATTCGCTGATCCGGCCGGCGCTCTATGGCGCCTATCACGAGATCGCCAACCTGACGCGGTGGGGCGAGCAGGCCACGGACCTGGTCAACGTCGTCGGTCCCATCTGCGAGTCGGGTGACCGGCTCGGCACCGACCGCTGGCTGCCGGCCTGCCGGGAAGGTGACGTCCTCGCCATCGCCAATGCCGGTGCCTACGGCTACGCCATGAGCTCGCGCTACAACCTGCGCGAACCGGCGCGGGAACTGGCCCTCTGAGTCACGGCGCGGGCGCCCTCGCGCCCGAGCAGGGCGGCCTTGCGCTCGCGGCCCCAGCGATACCCGGACAGCGCGCCCTCGGCCGTCACCACGCGGTGGCAGGGGATGAGCACCGCGATGCGGTTGGCGGCGCAGGCGGCGGCGACAGCGCGGGCGGCCGTTGGCTGCCCGATGTCCCGGGCGATGGCGGCATAGCTGCGCGTCGCCCCGAGCGGAATCCGTTGCAGGGCGCGCCACACCCGGGCCTGGAAAGCCGTACCACGCACATCGAGGGGCAGCGCGAATGCTGCCTGCGGCAGCAGGACGTGTTCGCGCACCGCCTCGAACCAGGCGCGCAGGCGTGATGCGTCGTCGCACCATTCGCCGTGCGGAAAGATCGTCGCCAGTTCGGAGAGCAGGACCTGCGGATCATCGCCAAAGGCAAGCCAGCAGATGCCCTTCGGCGTGGCGGCCATGAGCATCCAGCCGAGCTCCGAGAGTCCCAGCCACCAGCCGATCGTGAGCCTGCTGCGCAGGCGGCCCGGTGCCACGCCGAGTGCCGGGGTCGCCACGGCGTAACCGCGGGCCGGCGAGTCGAAACCGGCTCCCAGCGTGGCCGCGAGCGCGCTCGGTTCGTGGCAGGCGCCGCGCGCCAGCCGCACGAGGCGCAGCGCCTGTGCATAGCCCTTGGGCGTCGTGCCGAGATGTCGGCGGAACTGCCGCTGCAGTTCGGCGTGCCCGACGCCGAGCGACGCCAGGCGCCGGGTCAGGCGGGTACCCGGGTCCGCTGCCTCGATCAGTCGGCAGGCCTGCAGCAGTACGTTCGGCCAGTCCGTGCGGGCCCTGTACGTGGTGGCCTGTCCGGTGGGGGTGTCCATGGGCGCCACTGTAGCGACGGCGCCCGCGGCGGTCTTCCCGTTTTGCGCGCTCAGCGCTGGCGATGACCGAGCTCGCCGGCGACGTCGGCCAGCGCGATGTCGTGGTCACGCAGCAGCACCAGGAGGTGATAGACGAGGTCGGCTGCTTCCGAGACGATGCGCTGACGATCGCCCTGGACGCTCGCCAGCGCGAGTTCCAGCGCTTCCTCGCCGACCTTCTGGGCGATGCGCGAGCGCCCCGCCGCATAAAGCCGGGCCGTGTAGCTGCGGTCTGGGGTGGCGCTCTTGCGCGCTTCGATGGTCTTCTCGAGTTCTGCCAGGTAGCCGATGCCGCCGTCCGTCATGTGCGCACCTCGATGCCACGCGATTGGAGGTAGATCTTGAGGCTGCCGATCCCGACCTGGGCGCTGTGGAACACGGAGGCGGCGAGCGCCCCATCCACCTGCGCCTGCTCGAAGACTTCGGCGAAGTGTTCCTGCGTGCCGGCGCCACCCGATGCGATCAGGGGCACGCTGCAGGCAGCGCGCACCAGCCTGAGCTGCGCCAGGTCGTAGCCCTGGCGCACGCCGTCCTGGTTCATGCAGTTGAGCACGATTTCCCCGGCGCCGCGTGCCTGGGCTTCGCGCACCCACTCGACGGTGTCACGGCCGGCATCGCCGGCCAGCCTGGGGTCGCCGGTGTTGCGGTAGACGCGATAGCGCCCGTGCTCGGCCCGGCTGTCCACGCCGACGACGACGCACTGTGTGCCGAAGCGGCGTGCCAGGTCCGTGATCAGCCGGGGATCGGCCAGTGCCGGGGTGTTGATGGAGACCTTGTCGGCGCCGTGGTGGAGGATCTCCTCGGCGTCGGCGACGCTGCGGATGCCACCGGCCACGCAGAAGGGGATGTCGAGCAGCGCGGCCACGCGGTTGATCCAGCCCCGGTCGACGCGCCGGCCCTGGGGACTGGCGGTGATGTCGTAGAACACCAGCTCGTCGGCGCCCTCGTCGCGATAACGGCGCGCGAGGTCGAGGATATCGCCCATCACGCGGTGGTCGCGGAACTGCACGCCCTTGACGACCTGGCCGTCGCGGACGTCGAGGCAGGGAATTATCCGGCGCGCGAGAATCGTCGTAGCTCCTCAAGGTTGATGCGCCCGTCGAGCAGCGCCTTGCCGGTGACGACAGCCGCCACCCCGGTGGCCGCCAGGCCCGGCAGGTCGGCGGCCGAAGCGAGCCCCCCGGAGGCAATCAGTCGTGCGGCCGGGTAACGACGGTGGCACTCGGCATAGAGCGCGGTGTTCGGCCCGTCGAGCGTACCGTCGCGCTCGACATCCGTGCAGAGGACGTGCTGCGCTCCGGCGGCCAGGTAATCGCCCATGAGGTCCCACAGGGAGCGTCCGCTCGACTCGCGCCAGCCATGGGTGACAGCCACGGGCTCGCCGCTGCCCGGCGTCAGCCGCACGTCGAAGGCGAGCACGATGCGCTCGGGTCCGAGCTTGCGCACCCAGCCGAGCACCTCGGCCGGCTGGTTGATCGCCACCGAACCCACCACCACGCGCTCGGCGCCGGCAGCGAGCAGCGACTCGGCCGTGGCACGGTTGCGGATGCCGCCGCCAACCTGGACTGCCAGACCGGCAGCGCGGGTGATGCGGCCGATGGTGTCGAGGTGCGCCGGCACGCCGCTCTTCGCCCCGTCGAGGTCGACGAGATGCAGGCGTTCTGCGCCAGCATCACGGTAGCGCAGGGCGAGATCGACCGGGTCGTGGTCATACCTGGTCACCTGGCCGAAGTCGCCCTGGTAGAGGCGCACGCAGCGCCCGCCGAGGAGGTCGATGGCTGGAATGACTTCCATGGCGATCAGTACCGCTCGAGGAAGTTCTGCAGCAGGCGTGCGCCGGCGGTGCCGGAGCGTTCCGGGTGGAACTGCGCCGCCAGCACATTACCGCGGCCGGCGACCGCGGCGAAATCATGGCCATAGCTGGCGCTCGCCAGCGTCGAGTCCGTGACCGGCAGGGCATAGCTGTGCACGAAGTAGCACCAGGCGCCGTCGTCGATGCCATCGAGGAGTGGCGCTGCGCTCCGCCGGCGCAGCCGGTTCCACCCCATGTGCGGTACCGGGCGCCCTGGCGCCGCCTCGAAGCGCCGCGCCGTGCCGGGCAGGATGCCCAGGCAGCGGGTGTCGTCCTCCTCGGAGGCCTCGAACAGCAGCTGCATGCCGAGGCAGATGCCGAGCAGCGGCTGGGTGAGCTGCGGGATCAGGGTGTCGAGCCCGGCCTCGCGCAGCTTGTCCATCGCCGCGCGGGCCGCGCCCACGCCGGGCAGGATGACGTGACTGGCTGCACGGATCACGCCCGCGTCCGTGGTCAGCACGCCCTCGCGGCCGAGGCGTGCGAGCGCGAAGCGCAGCGAGGCGATATTGGCTCCGCCGCCATCGACGATCGCCACCGTCGCGTCCACTAGAGCACGCCCTTCGTGCTCGGCAGCGCGCTGCCTTGCCGGGCGAAGGCCTGGCGCAGTGCCCGCCCCGTACCCTTGAAGCAGGCTTCCACCATGTGATGCGCGTTCTCGCCGGTGACCTCGACGTGGATCCCCGCGCCGAGACTGTCGGCCAGCGAGCGGAAGAAGTGCGCGACGAGTTCCGTCGGCAGGCCGCCGACCTGATCGCGGCCGAAGCGACCCTCGAACACACAGGTGGCACGCCCGGAGAGGTCCACGGCGATGCGTGCCTGCGCCTCGTCCATGGGCAGGACGAAACCATAACGGCCGATGCCGCGCTTGCTGCCGAGGGCGCGACGCAGGGCCTCGCCGAGCGCGAGCGCCGTGTCCTCGACGGTGTGGTGTTCGTCGACGTGCAGGTCGCCGCGGCAGTCGAGGGTGAGCGCGAAGCCGCCATGGCGGGCGAGTTGTTCGAACATGTGGTCGAGGAAGCCGATGCCGGTCGCCACGCGGATGGGGTCCTCGGCGTCAAGATCCACGTGGCAGTCGATCTGCGTCTCGTTCGTCTGCCGGCGCACCGTCGCGGTGCGGGGCAGGTCGACCAGGGCGTGGGCGATGGCGCGCCAGGCGCCGCTGTCCCCCGGGTCGAGGCGCATGCCCTGCAGGGCAAGGTTGTCGGCGAGTTCGAGATCGGTGCTGCGATCGCCGATCACCACCGAGGCGCTGCGGTCGAGCGCGGTGCGCCGCAGGAACTCCGTGAGCAGGCCGGTCTTCGGCTTGCGGCAGGCGCAGCCGTCCGCCGGGGTGTGCGGGCAGACGAACACCGCGTCGAACTCGATGCCCTGCGAGGCGAACAGGCGGAGGACGAAATCCTGCACGCGGCGGAAGTCGGCCTCGGGGAACGAGGCCGTGCCGAGGCCATCCTGGTTGGTCACCATCGCAAAGCGGTAGCCGGCGTCCTTCAGGCGCAGCAGGGCCGGAATCACGCCTGGCACCAGCGCCACCTTGTCGAGGCTGTCGACCTGCTCGTCGGGCGGTTCCAGGATCAGCGTCCCGTCGCGGTCGAGGAAGGCGAATTTGACGGTGTTCATGCGTTTGCCAGTGCCTGCAGGAGGCGGTCGTTCTCGGCAGGGTCGCCGATGGTGATGCGCACGCCACCCGGCAGGTCCGGGTCCCAGCTGAAGTCCCGCAGCAGCACGCCGCCGGCCCTGGCGGCGGCGAGTAACGCCTGGGGTGCGTCGACATCCAGGAGCAGGAAGTTGGCTTCGCTCGGCCACACGCGACGCACGCCGGGCAGTCCGGCGAGGGAGGCCGCGAGCCGTGCGCGCTCGGACTTGAGCAGCTCGATGCGCCGCTGCCATTCCGCCGTCCGCCCGGGCGCGAGGCAGCGTTCGACGGCCTCGGCGCAGACGGTGGCGAAGGTATAGGGCGGCAGGACGCAGCCGAGCGCTGCGATCACCGCAGCGGGTCCGAGCAGCGCGCCGCAGCGCACGCCGGCGAGTGCCATCGCCTTCGACAGGGTACGCAGCACGAGCAGGTTGTCGTGGCGCGCCAGCAGCGGGAGGGTCGGGTCCTGCGCGGCGAACTCGACATAGGCGGCGTCGAGAACGACGACACCCCGACCCGCGAGGCCATCGGCCAGGCGACTGACGACGGTGGCCGGCACGCTGTTGCCGGTGGGGTTGTTGGGGGAGCAGAGGAACAGCACGCGCGAATGGCTGGTCCACTGCCCCAGGATCGCCGCCACGTCGGGCGCATAGCCATCCTCGCGCCGCAACGGAATCCGCCGCAGCGGTGCGCCCTGGATCTGCGCGTAAGTCTCGTACATGCCGAAAGTGGGCGGGCAGATCACTACCTCGTCGGTGCCGGCCCGGCAGAAGGCCCGCGTGATGACGTCGATCGCTTCGCTCGAACCACGCGTGACCAGCAGGCGCTCGGGTGCCACGCCGTAGTGCCGGGCGAGTCCGGCAGTCAGGCGCGCCGGCCGCGGTTCCGGATAGCGGTTGAGACCGGGCCCGCTGTCGTCCCCGGGCGGGCGCCAGGGGCTCTCGTTGGCATTCAGACGCACCAGGCCGTCCTCGAACTGCGCGCTGCGGTAGGGTCGTAGGGTGCGCAGGTCCGGGCGCAGCAGGTCGACGAGCGTGCTCACGGCGTCGCACCCAGGGCGCGCAGGCGCACGCGCACGGCCTCGGCGTGGGCGTCGAGGCCTTCGAGCCCGGCCAGTGCAGTGACCGTCGGGGCCAGGGTGGCGAGGCCTGCCGGCGTGAGTTCCTGCAGCGTCATCCGGCGCTGGAAGTCGGCGACCGACAGGCCACTGTAGGCGCGTGCGTGGCCATAGGTCGGCAGGACGTGGTTGGTGCCACTGCAGTAGTCGCCGACCGACTCCGGTGTCCATGGGCCGAGGAACACGGAGCCGGCGGCCTGGATGGCCTCGGCCATGCCGCGGGGTTCGGTCATCTGCAGGATCAGGTGCTCGGGGGCGTAGCGGTTGGCGATGTCGACTGCGTCGTCTCGCGACGTCACGGTGATCGCTGCGGCGTGCGCCAGCGCGCGCCGCACGATGTCGCGGCGAGGCAGCCCCGGCAGTGCCGCGGCGATCTCGGCTTCCACGCGGGCGACGAGACCGGGGGCGGCGACCGCCACCAGCAGGACCTGGGAATCCGGGCCATGCTCGGCCTGCGAGAGCAGGTCGAGCGCGACGAAGCGTGGTTCGGCCGTGGCGTCGGCGACGACCATGACCTCGGAGGGACCGGCCGGCATGTCGAAGGCTGCTCCCGCGGGATCGAGCGCCACGGCCTGCTTGGCCGCCGTCACCCAGGCGTTGCCCGGCCCGAAGATCTTGTCGACCTTCGGCACGCTCGCGCTGCCGTAGGCCATGGCGGCGATGGCCTGGGCACCGCCGGCCTTGACGATGGTGGTGATGCCGCAGCTTCGGGCGGCGACCAGGACCGCCGGATCGGCACGCCCGTCGGGCCGCGGCGGCGTGCACAGCACGCGCACCGGACAGCCGGCGAGTTCGGCCGGGATGGCGAGCATCAGCGCCGTGGATGGCAGCGGTGCGCTGCCGGCCGGTACGTACAGGCCGACGGCGCGGATCGGCCGCAGCACGCGCTCGCAGACGACGCCCGGGGCGGTCTCGACGCGCAACGGCGTGCCCGCTTGTGCAGCGTGGAAGCGACGGATGTTGGCCGCGGCTGCGTCGATCGCGCTGCGTGCCGCCGGCTCGACCAGCCGGCCGGCCTCGGCGAGTTCCTCGTCGTCGACCAGCAGCGAGGTGAGGCGTACCCCGTCGAAGGACTCGGTCAGGCGCAGCAATGCCGCGTCGCCGTCGCGCCGCACCTCGGCGATGAGGCGGGCGACATCGGCTGCCACGCTGTCGCCGGCACGTACCGCCGGCCGTTCCAGCACGCGGCGGCGGCCGGCGGCGTCGAGCCGCGACCAGTCGACCGGCCGGAGGAGGGCAGTGCTCACGGCAGCATCTTCTCCACCGGCAGCACGAGCAGCGAGCTGGCCCCGGCCCGCTTGAGGTTCTCCAGCGTCTCCCAGAACACGTTCTCGCGGCAGACGACGTGGATCGCGACCTTGTCGCCGCGGCCTTCCAGCGGGATCACGGTCGGTGCTTCGGCGCCGGGCAGCAGGCGGGTGATCTCGGGGAGCGCGGCGATCGGGGCGTTCATCATCACGTACTTGCTCTCGCGCACCTGCATGACACCGTCGATCCGCTGCAGGAGCCGGTCGATCCACTCGGTCTTGCCGGGGGGCACCTGTTGCGGGGTCTGGATCAAGATCGCCTGGCTGTCCAGGATGGTTTCGCCTTCGCGCAGGCGGTTGGCAGCGAGCGTGGCCCCCGTGGAGACCAGATCGCAGATGACATCGGCGCGGCCGAGGCTGGGAGCGATCTCCACTGCGCCCGAGAATTCCACGACACGAGCATCGACACCGGTACGCGTCAGGTAGTCCTGGACGATGCGTGGGTAGCTCGTCGCGACGCGGCGGCCCCCGAGTTCGCCGACGGCACGGATCGGTCCGTCCTCCGGGTAGCCGAAGGCGAGACGGCAGCGGCCGTAGTCGAGCGGGCGCACCACGCGGAATGGCTCGGCGTGGCCTTCAGCCACGAACTGCAGGCGCCGTTCCTCGAGCACGTTCATGCCGACGATGCCGAGATCGCAGACGTCGTCGCGCACCAGCCCCGGGATATCGTCGTCGCGCACCAGCAGCACGTCGACCGGCATGTTCTCGCCGAAGCCGATCAGCTGATCGCGGCCCCGGGTGTACTTCAGGCCGCAGCGCTCGAGGAGTTCGAGCGAGCGGTCGGTGAGGCGCCCGGATTTCTGGATGGCGACCTTGATGCGGGCCTGCGTATCGGTCATGGCTTGCGGTTCTCGTCCTGGCGGTGAATCCGTTGCAGCGCCTTGCGGTAGCCACCCTCGCCGGCGCCGATGTAGCGGGCGACACGGCCGATGGTGGTCACGCTCACGCCGGTGTGCTCGTGGACCTCGCGGTAGCTGAGGCGCCCCTCGGCCAGCAGCTCGGCCACTGCCCAGCGATCCTTGAGCGCCTGCAGCTCGGCCGGGGTGCAGAGGTCGTGGAAGAAGGCGCGACACTCCTCGACGTTGCGTGCCGTCAGGATGGCCCGGAACAGCCGGTCCTCGGCGACGGCTTCCTCGCGGGGTGTGAGTACGCGGTGTTCTTTCATGACGTACTAATGCATTAACACATTATCACGATAGCACGGCCTTCTACCCTGCCGCAAGCGCTGTCTGGGCAGCTTGACCCTGCTGCGACGCAGTCCCTACACTCCCCGGCCCGCCGGGCCCCGGTGCCGCACCGGGGCCGGATCTCGCAAGGGGCCCAGCCATGAGCAACCAGCAACGACCCGAGACACGCGCCGTGCGTGCCGCCGTCGACAGCGACGAGCAGTACGGTGCCGTCATGCCGCCGATCGTGCTCAGCACGAACTTCACCTTTGCGCGCTTCGGTGTGCCGCGGTCCTACGACTACACCCGCACCGCGAACCCGACCCGCGATGCGCTCGCCGACGCCATCGCCGCCCTCGAGGGCGGTGCCGGAGCCACCGTTACCGCATCGGGGATGGCGGCGATCACGCTCGTCTGCCAGCTCGTCGATCCCGGCGATCTCGTCATAGCGCCGGCCGATTGCTACGGTGGAACATTCCGGCTGTTCACGCGCCTGGCGGCCCGGGGCCTGTTCCGCGTCCGCTTCATCGACCCGACCGACGAGGCAGCGCTGGCCGCGGTAGCCGCCGACCGGGCCCGGCTGGTATGGGTCGAGACGCCGACCAATCCCCTGCTGCGCATCGTGGATCTCGCCAGACTGCGCGCCCTGGCCGATACGACCGGCGCGTTGCTGGTGGTCGACAACACCTTCCTCTCGCCGGCGCAGCAGCAGCCGCTCGGGTTCGGGGCCGACCTGGTGGTCCACTCCACCACGAAGTACATCAACGGCCACAGCGACGTGGTGGCCGGGGCCGTCGTGGCGCGCACCGAGGCGCTGCACCTCGAGCTGGCGGCGTGGGCCAATGCGCTCGGCCTGACCGGGTCGCCCTTCGACAGCTACCTGGCGCTGCGGGGCCTGCGGACCCTGTTCGTGCGCATGCGCCAGCACCAGGCCAATGCGCAGGCACTGGCCGAGCTGCTCGCCACCAGCCCGCTGGTCACGCGCGTCTTCTATCCGGGGCTGCCCGGGCACCGGGGGCACGCCATCGCCCGGCGCCAGCAGCAGGGCTTCGGTGGCATGCTGAGTTTCGAGTTGCGGGGCGGCCAGCCGGCCGCGCAGCGGTTCCTGGAAGCGCTGCAATTGTTCTCGCTGGCGGAGTCGCTCGGCGGGGTCGAGAGCCTCGCCTGTCATCCCGCGACGATGACCCACGTGCCGCTGGGACCGGAGGGACGGCGGGCAGCGGGCATCGGCGACGGCCTGGTGCGCCTGTCGGCCGGGATCGAAGCCACGGCAGACCTCCTCGCCGACATCGGGCGGGGGCTTGCCGCGGTGGCTGAAGCCGGCGCTGACTGAGGCGTCGCGCGCTTTCTTCCTCAGGCGGCGGCGCGCAGGCGCGCGACGATGGCATCCCCCATGGCGGCGGTGCCGACGACCTCCTGGCCGGCGGCGGCGATGTCGCGGGTGCGCAGCCCGGCTTCCAGTACGGCGGCCACGGCCGACTCGATCCGGCGCGCCTCGGCCGGCAGGTTGAAGGTGTGACGCAGCATCATGGCGACGCTGAGGATGGTCCCGCAGGGATTGGCGATGCCGCGGCCGGCAATGTCCGGCGCCGAGCCGTGGATGGGCTCGTAGAGTCCGCGGCCGCTGCCGTCGAGCGATGCCGAGGGCAGCATGCCCATGGATCCGACCAGCATCGAAGCCTCGTCGGTGAGGATGTCACCGAACATGTTCT
This sequence comes from Gammaproteobacteria bacterium, assembly GCA_020851975.1. Taxonomy (GTDB): domain Bacteria; phylum Pseudomonadota; class Gammaproteobacteria; order Steroidobacterales; genus QUBU01. The sequence goes on from JADZBS010000094.1 coordinate 15,204, forward strand.
CGGTGACGATCACGTCGAAGTCCGCCGGCCGTGACAGCAGGTGCATGGCGGCGGCATCGACCAGGACGTGCTCGAGCGCGACGTCGGGGAATTCCTGCGCGAACAGCTCGGTGGCGACCGCGCGCCACAGGCGCGAGGTCTCCAGCACGTTGACCTTGTCGATCGAGGCCACCTTCCGGCGGCGGCCACGGGCCAGGGTGCCGGCGATGCGCAGCAGGCGCGTGATCTCCGCGCGCGTGTAGCTGCAGAGATCAGAGGCGCTGTCGACACCGCGTTCCTTGCGGCCGAAGTAGATGCCGCCGGTCAGTTCGCGCACCACCATGATGTCGACGCCCTGCAGCCGCTCGGGCTTCAGCGGGGAGGCGCCATAGAGCGTCGGATGGGTGACCACCGGGCGGATGTTGGCGTACACACCCATCGCCGCGCGCAGGTCGAGCAGGCCCTTTTCCGGCCGGTCCGGGGCCGCGGGGTCGGTCCATTTCGGGCCACCGACGGCCCCGAGCAGCACCGCCTGGGCATCGAGTGCGAGCGCGCGCGTCTCGCCGGGAAACGAACTGCCGGCGGCATCCATGGCCGCGCCGCCGATCAGCGCCTGGCGCGTCTCGAAGCGATGGCCACCGAGGCGGGCGATGGTGTCGAGCACCTTCAGCGCTTCGGCGATGACTTCCGGCCCGATGCCGTCGCCCGGCAGGACGCCGATCAGGGCTGCCATGCACGGTTCCTCTCGAAGGCGGTGATGGCTTCGCCCTGGGCGAGGAGGTGGCCGAGCTGATCGACACCGTTCAGCAGGCAATAGCGCGAGAAGGCATCCAGCGGGAAGCCGACGGCGCGCCCGTCTGGCAGGGTGAGCCGGCAGGTGGCGACGTCGACGGTCACCTCGGCGCCGGCGTGGGACAGCAGCCACGCGTGCGTCTCCGCGTCGATGATCACCGGCACCAGGCCGTTCTTGAGCGAATTGCTGCGGAAGATGTCGGCGATGCCCGTGCTGATCACGGCCTGAATGCCGAAGTCGAGCAGCGCCCAGGGGGCGTGCTCGCGTGAGGAGCCGCAGCCGAAGTTGTGGCCGGCGACCAGCACGGCGCAGCCCGCAGCCTCCGGCCGGTTCAGCAGGAAATCGGGCCGGGCGGCGCCCGCCTTGTCGTAGCGCCAGTCGGCGAACAGGGTCTTGCCGAGCCCCTTGCGGGTGGTGGTGGTCAGGAATCGCGCCGGTACGATCTGGTCGGTATCGATGTCGGCCTGCGGCATCACGACCGTGCGCGAGCGGATGACGGTGACTTTGTCCATGGTCTCGTCCTGATGATCTGCGCTCAGGGGCGCAGCAGTTCGCGGGGGTCGGTGATGCGTCCGGACACGGCGGCGGCCGCCGCCGTGAGCGGGCTGGCGAGGACGGTCCGGGCCCCGATGCCCTGCCGCCCCTCGAAATTGCGGTTGCTGGTGCTGACGCAGAGCTGCCCCGCAGCGGCCGTGTCGCCGTTCATGCCGATGCACATGGAGCAGCCCGACTCGCGCCACTCGGCACCCGCGCTCCGGAAGACCCGGTCGAGGCCCTCGGCTTCGGCCTGCTTCTTGATGGCCTGCGAGCCCGGCACGACCAGGACACGCACGCCGGGGGGCACCTGGCGGCCCCGGAAGATGCTGGCCGCCTGGCGCAGGTCGGACAGGCGCGAGTTGGTGCAGCTGCCGATGAACACCACGTCCACGGGCCGCCCGAGCAGCGGCTTGCCCGCCTCCACGCCCATGTACTGCAGGGCCTTGCGCAGGCTCGCATCGCCCGTGTCCGCCGGAACGGCAGCGCCGATCGGGACGACCATCCCCGGGTTGGTTCCGAAGGTGATCATCGGTGCAAGGTCGGCGGCATCGAGGCTGACGCTGTGGTCGAAGCGGGCGTCCGGATCGGAGGGCAGGGCACGCCAGCGCCGTACCGCGGCTTGCCAGGCGGCGCCGCGGGGTGCCAGCGGCCGTCCGTCGAGGTAGGCGAAGGTGGTGTCGTCCGGCGCGACCATGCCGGCCCGAGCACCGGCTTCGATGCTCATGTTGCACACCGTCATGCGCTCTTCCATGGAAAGCGCCCGGATGGTGCTGCCGCGGTATTCGATGACGTGGCCGGTGGCACCGCCGACCCCGATCCGGCCGATGATGGCGAGGATGATGTCCTTGGCCGTCACACCCGGGGACAACTGCCCCTCGATATCGATGGCCATGGTCCTCGGCTTGCGCTGCAACAGGCACTGGGTGGCCAGCACATGGCTGACCTCCGTGGTGCCGATGCCGAAGCCGAGCGCCCCGAAGGCGCCGTGGGTACTGGTGTGGCTGTCGCCGCAGACGATGGTCTTGCCGGGCTGGGTGATGCCGAGTTCCGGCCCGATCACGTGGACGATCCCGCGCTGGTCGGAGTCGAAGTCGAGCATGCGGATGCCTCGTTCGCGGCAGTTGTCGAGCATCACGCGGATCTGCCGGGCCGCCGAGGGGTCGGACACGCGCTCGAGGTCGGCGAGGGTGCGCACGGGTACTGTCGGTGTGGAATGGTCCAGTGTCGCCAGCGTCAGGTCGGGGCGGCGCACGGGAATTCCCCGTGCGCTCAGCACGTTGAAGGCCTCGGGCGAGGTCACCTCGTGGGCCAGGTGCAGGTCGATGTACAGGACGGCGGGGGTTTCCGGCGTTTCGGCGACGACGATGTGGTCGTCCCAGACCTTGTCGAACAGGGAGCGGGCGGTCATGGCGATGCAGGTCCTGGAAAGCTTCTCTGGGTGTGGGTGGGCGGGTTTCAGTGCGCGGCAGCGGAGGCGGACGAAGCTTCCTCGACCGGTTCGAGCCAGCCCCAGGCATCGGCGGTCTTGCCGGTGAACAGGCCGAAGAAGGCTTCCTGCAGGCGCCGTGTCACGGGGCCGCGCGTGCCGCTGCCCACCGTGATGCGGTCGACCGAACGCACCGGCGTGACTTCCGCGGCCGTGCCGGTAAGGAACATCTCGTCGGCGATGTAGAGCATTTCGCGGGGCAGCGCTCGCTCGACCACTTCGATGCCGGCGGCCGTGGCCAGCCGCATGATGCTGTCACGGGTGATGCCAGTCAGGATGGAGGCCGTGGCAGGCGGGGTGTAGACCACGCCGTCGCGGACCAGGAAGACATTCTCGCCGGCACCTTCACTGATCGTGCCGTCCGTCGACAGGGCGATGCCTTCGGAGAAGCCGCGCTGCTTCGCCTCGAGGCTGACGAGCGTGCTCGACAGGTAGTTGCCGCCGGCCTTGGCGAGCGCCGGTATGGTGTTGGGGGCCACCCGCTGCCAGGAGGAGACGCAGACGTCGACGCCGTTCTCCAGGGCATCGGCGCCGAGATAGGCGCCCCATTCCCATGCCGCCACCGCCATCTCGACCGGGTGCCCGGGCGGCGGGGCCAGCCCGACTTCGCCGTAGCCGCGGTAGATGATCGGCCGGATGTAGGCGCCGCGGATCAGTCCGTTGCGCAGCACCACGTCGCGGCAGGCGGCATCGATCTCGTCCGCCGACCAGGGCACCTCGATGCGGTGGATCTTGGCCGACTCCAGCAGCCTGCGGGTATGCGCCTTCAGCCGGAAGGCTGCCAGCCCGCGGTGCGTCGCATAGACCCGGACGCCTTCGAACACCGACGAACCATAGTGCAGGGCATGGGCCAGCACGTGGACCCGGGCCTCGGCCCACGGAACGAGGCGGCCGTTGTGCCAGATCCATTCGCTTGTCTTGATGGGCATATGTGCTCCTCGGGATGCTCTTGTGCCGCGGGCTAGACGGTGGCGACCTGGCCCCGGCCGCGCGCGGCGTCACCGCCCGGCACCAGCGCACGCCGGCACACGCGGTTGATGACGTCCAGGTAGGCGAATGCGGCCGCTTCGACGATGTCGGTACTGACGCCGAGGCCGCGGAAGCTGTGGCCATTATATTCCACGGTGACCGTGACTTCGCCCTGGGCATCCTCGCCGGTGGTGACGCTGCGAACCTCGAAGTTGCGCAGGTCCATGTTGATGCCGGTGGCTCGCTCAAGCGCCTTGAACGCCGCCTCGATCGGGCCGTCGCCGACCGACGCCTCGTCGACCAGCCGGCCGTCGGCATGACGAACACGGACGGCGCCCGCAGCGATGGCGCCGGTACCGGCCGAAATGTGCAGTTCCTCGATGGCCCAGGGACCGCTGCCCCCGGCATCGCTGCTCATGACGATCGCCTCGATGTCGGCGTCGAACATTTCCTTCTTGCGGTCGGCGAGCTTCTTGAACTCGGCGAAGGCGCGGTTCAGATCGTCCTCGTCGAGGTTGAAGCCGAGGTGCTGGACCCGCTCGCGGAAGGCGTGCCGGCCGCTGTGCTTGCCGAGGACGAGATTGGAGCGGCTGATGCCGACATCCTCCGGCCGCATGATCTCGTAGGTCGAGGCGTGCTTGAGCATTCCGTCCTGGTGGATGCCGGACTCGTGGGCAAAGGCGTTCTCGCCGACCACGGCCTTGTTGCGCGGGACGTGCATCCCGGTAATGCTCGCCACGAGGCGGCTGGTCGGGTACAGGCGACGCGTGTCGATGCTCGTGCCGATGCCGAAATGACCGGCACGGGTGCGCAACGCCATCACCACCTCCTCGAGAGAGCAGTTGCCGGCGCGCTCGCCGATGCCGTTGATGGTGCACTCGACCTGGCGGGCACCGGCGCGCACGGCGGCCAGGCTGTTCGCCACGGCCATGCCGAGGTCGTCGTGGCAGTGGACGCTGAGCGTCACGGCGTCCACACCCGGCACGTGCTGCCTGAGGTAACCGAACAGGTCGAAGAACTCGTCCGGCACCGTGTAGCCGAGCGTATCGGGCACGTTGATGGTCCGCGCGCCGGCCTCGATGGCCGCGGTGACCACCTCGGCCAGGTAACCCGGTTCGGTCCGGGACGCATCCTCCGCCGAGAACTCGACATCCGGACACAGGCTGCGCGCCAGCCGGACCGACTCCACGGCACGGCGGATGATCTCCTCCTTGGCCATCTGCAGCTTGTGGGTGCGATGAATCTCGCTGGTGGCGATGAATACGTGGATGCGCGGGCGCCGGGCACCCTGCAGGGCGTTCCAGGCGCGCTCGATGTCACCGGCGTGGCAGCGGGCGAGTCCGCAGATCACGGGACCCTCGATCTCCGCGGCGATGGCGCGGACCGCTTCGAAGTCCCCCGGGGAAGCGGCCGGGAACCCGGCCTCGATCACGTCGACGCGCAGGTCGCGGAGTGCCGAGGCCACGCGCATTTTTTCCTGCAGCGTCATGCTGCACCCCGGAGCCTGCTCTCCATCGCGGAGCGTCGTGTCGAAGATCATCCCGCGCTCACTGGCTCCCTCGTTCATGGCCTGCCCTCCACGTGTCGCCTGGTGCTTGTTGCGTGCTCCACACAAGCAGCACGCTGTCACCGACCGCCGTCCCGGAACCCGGCCAGGTTCCGTTCCGGCATAAAAAAACCCCGCCACCCTGGAGGTGCGGGGTCTCGACTGGCTGGTTGAATCCTTAACCGGTCAAACGCCCGCACCGCCGGGGCCGCAGGCCCAGGAGCACGGTTACTCGTGCGGCAACGGGGGTGATCCCGTCGGCCGTCGCTGCGTTCTTCTCGGTCAGGTTGAACAACATACGGCCGGATGTTCGGGGAAGCACCCGCCAATGTCAACCGAGTTACGTTGTTGCGTACCTGCTGCGGTCGGCGTGAACGTCTCCGGCGGCAGGGTCACCCGCCAGCCCGAGGCGGGTTCGCCAGCAGGCGTGCACCGCCAGCGTACGGGCGGCGACACGCCGTCGAATTGATGCGATAAGATTCTGGAGATTCGCCGTGAGCTTGTGGCAACATACGCGCCCCGGCGGTATCGCGACCGCTTTCGACATCGACAAAGAACTCGACACGACCAGGTTGATATGGCCGCAACGATAAGCACGCCCATGCTTTCGCGCCGGGCTCTGGTGTTCCTCGTCATCGTGGGGCTGCATGTCGGCTTCGTGTACGTGCTCAACGCCGGTCTCGCGACCCAGGCGGTCGAGGCCGTCTTCGGACCGATCGAGACCAAGATGATCGAGGAGGTCAAGGAGGAGGAAGACAAGCCGCCGCCTCCGCCGCCGAAGATCGAGGTCGCCCCGCCGCCGTTCGTGCCGCCGCCGGACATCGTCATCGACCTGCCGGTGGAGACGACCAAGACGACGGCCATTACCGCGACGACCAAGAAGCCGGTGGCCAAGCCGCCGCCGGCGCCCGTCGCCGTGAAGCGCATTCCGCCGCAGCAGAACAAGCGCCGCCCGCTCATCGAACCCGATTACCCACCGCAATCCAAGCGTCTCGGTGAAGAGGGCGCCACGGTGTTGCGGCTTTACATCCTCGAGGATGGCCGGGTCGGCGAGGCCCAGGTGGCGCAGAGCAGCGGCTTCCCGCGGCTCGACGAAGCAGCAGTCAAGCACGCCAAGCGCTCGTGGCGCTTCATTCCGGGCACCGAGGACGGCAAGCCGGTGGCGATGTGGTACGAGTTCAGGGTGGTCTGGAAGATCGAGAAGGAACGCTGAGGCCCGCCCGCGACGAACGTCATCGCCTTGACGCGATGACCTGAGGATAGATCACTCTGGAGTTGGAAGACGCTTTGTACTAGGGGCTGGTTTCATCATGGTTGAACTAGCAGCACTCGCTTTGAGCATCGCGCTCGCCGCCCAGGCGCCGGCGGGCGACGCTGCTCCCACACCCGCCGCTGACGCGGTTTCCCAGCAGCTCGCCACGGATCCGGCGCTCGGTGCTGTTCCCGTCGACCCGGCCGCGCCGGCGGATCCGGCTGCGGCGATGACGGAGGCCCCGGCCGAGGAGGCACAGCCCGACGGCCCGGTGGGAGCGCCGGTCGAGGTAGAGAACCCGTACGGGCTCGGTGCGCTCTGGGCACAGGGCGATTTCGTCGCCAAGGGAACACTGATCATCCTGGTGGTCATGTCGCTGGCGTCCTGGTACATCATCTTCACCAAGCTCTGGGACCAGGCCCGGCTGGGCCGCCAGTACGCAGCAACCGAGAAAGGCTTCTGGTCGGGTCGGTCGTTGCAGGACGGTCTCGCGACGTTGACTGATCCGGACAACGCCTTCCGCTTCATCGCCGAGCAGGGCGTTACTGCTGCACGGCATCATGAAGGCCGGTTGACGGACCAGATTCCCCTGCACGAGTGGGTCACGCAGTCCCTGCAGCGGGCGGTCGACAAGGTCAGCAACGAGCTGCAGGGTGGCCTGTCGTTCCTGGCGACGGCCGGTTCCACGGCGCCCTTCATCGGCCTGTTCGGCACGGTGTGGGGCATCTACCATGCGCTGATCGCCATCGGCATCGCCGGTCTGGCGAGCATCGACAAGGTTGCCGGGCCGGTCGGCGAGGCCCTGATCATGACGGCCATCGGTCTGGCCGTGGCCGTGCCTGCCGTGCTCGGATACAACTGGCTCCTGCGTCGTAACAAGGCCTTGATCGAGCAGGTCCGCTATTTCTCCACCGATGTCCAGGCTTATCTGATCAGCGGTGCCCGTGTCGAATCCGGCGCCCGGTCCGGCACGGCTGCAGCGGCGCCGCGGAGCAAGTAGCGTGAGCATGTCGGTGCCCGGGGAGGGCGGCGACGACAAGGCGATGTCGGACATCAACACCACGCCCCTCGTGGACGTGATGTTGGTGCTCCTCATCATCTTCCTCATCACCATCCCGGTGATCACGCAGACGATTCCGGTCGAGCTGCCGAAGGTCGCCAACCAGCCCACCAAGACGAAGCCGGAGAACATCACCGTGGCGGTCAACGCCGACGGCGAGGTTTTCTGGAACCAGGCGAAGGTCCCGAACGACCAGGCCCTGCTCGACCTGGTCAAGTCGGTGGCGGTGCAGGATCCGCAACCCGAGATCCACATCCGTGGCGATTCCCAGGCGAAGTTTGCCGCCATCGGCCGCACGATCTACCTGATCCAGCGGGGCGGTGTGATCAAGGTGGGGTTCATCACCGAACCGGACCGCGGCTTCCGCTAGCCGCGCGACGTATTGGATGAATGGCCGACGGGACGTACCCGGGCCATGCAGGAGGAGTGACCGTGGCAATCAGTGTCGGTGGGGGCAGCGAAGACGAACCCATGATGGACATCAACACGACACCGCTGATCGACGTCATGCTGGTGTTGCTGATCATGTGCATCATCACGATTCCCGTGATGACCCATGCCGTCAAGCTCGACATGCCGCGTCCGAATCCGAACGCGGTCGAGCCGCCGGTTCCGCCCGAGGTCATCGAGCTGGAAATCGATTTCGACGGCACGATCCTGTGGAACGGCACAACCGTCCAGAATTTCGCCGTGCTCGAGAATTATTTCGAGCAGGAAGCCGTAAAGGATCCGCAGCCCGAGCTTCACATCCGGGCCAACAAGCGCGCCAAGTACGACAACATTGCCAAGTCGCTCGCGCTCGCTCAGCGCCAGGGTCTCACCAAGATCGGCTTCGTCGGCATGGAGCAGTTTGCCGAATAGCGGCAGCGCGGCATGCAATTTCCGGCCGGATGCCTGTCTAAGCCCGTACCTGACTCATCGCAGAGATTCGCATTATGACCAGCGTCATTTCGTCCATTAGGCGTGGCCTCGTGCTGCTCGTGGCGGCAACCGCCATGGTGGCCGCAGGGCCGGCACTGTCGCAGGACAAGATCGGGGCCAAGGTCGGCAAGCCGATGAAAGCCGCCCAGGAAGCGATCGAGAAGAAGCAGTGGGATCAGGCGCTGGCCAGGATCGCCGAAGCCGATGCGGTCGCTGGCAAGTCTGCGTTCGAGCAGTACCAGATCAACGAGTTCAAGGGCTACGTGCTGCTCCAGCAGCGCAAGTACGGCGAGGTTGCCAGGGTCTACGAGCAGAATCTCGACTCGGGCAAGCTGCCGCCCGAGCAGGTCGACGACCGCCTCAAGGCACTCGTACAGCTCAATACCGCGGTCAAGAATTATCCGAAGGTCACCCAGCTCGGTGAGCGCTGGATCAAGGCGGGCGGGCAGGACGTCGAAACCCGGGTGCTGATCGGGCAGGCGCACTATCTGCAGAAGGACTACAAGAACGCCGTATCCGTCATGCAGGGCGCCATTCGCAGCACCGAACAGGCAGGCGGGCGCGTCGACGAGAACTGGCTGCAACTGGTGCGCAGCGCCCAGCAGAACCTGGGCGACACCGAGGGAGCGACAGCGACGCTCGAGAAACTGGTGAGGCTCTATCCGAAGGCCGAGTACTGGGACTACCTCCTCAGCCTGAGGATGCGTCAGAAGAACACCGATCGCGTGCAGCTCAACCTGTTGCGGGTCGCCCGTCAGGTCGGCGTGCTGAACAACGCCGAGGAATACGTGGAGATGACCGAAATGCTGCTCGAGGTGGGACTGCCGGGCGAGGCGCGCAGCGTGATGGAGGCGGGCTACCAGGCGAAGGCGTTCGAGACCACGGACAAGACGAGGGCGGATCGCTACAAGCGCCGCTATGACGACGCCAAGGCTGCGGCAGCCAGGGACCAGCAGTCGTTGCCGGCCATCGAACGGGATGCCCAGAAAGCACCCACGGGCCAGGGCGATGTGGCGCTTGGCCTGGCCTATGGCAGCTTCGGCCAGTATGAGAAGGCCGTGGCCGCGCTCAGCAACGGCCTCAAGAAGGGTGGTGTGCGCGATGTCGACCAGGCGCAGATCATGCTCGGCATCGCCAACCTCGAGCTCGACAGGAAGTCAGACGCCATCAAGGCGTTCGAGGAAGTCAAGGCCGATCCCCAGATGACCGACGTCGCGCGGCTCTGGATCATCGTCGCGCGCAGCGGCGCCGGCTGACGGGTCCGGTCGCTCCTCGTACGTGCCGACCGTCGTCTTCCGCGACCGCCACGGCGTACGCCGTGAGGTGCGTGCCTCCAGTGGCACCACGCTCATGGAAGCGGCCGTCGATGCCGACATCGACGGCATCGTGGCTGAGTGCGGTGGCGCCTGCGCCTGCGCGACCTGCCATACCTACGTCAACGACACCTGGCTGGGACGCCTGCCGCCGATGAGCGAGATGGAAGACGCCATGCTCGACTCCGCCACGGCGAGACAGCCGAACAGCCGCCTGTCCTGCCAGATCGAACTCACCGACGACCTCGATGGCATCGAGGTGTCCGTCGCCGACAACGGGACCTGAAGCACGCCGGCGTCATGCGCCGGCAACCGCGTCCCGCAGCATCCGCAGCGCCGTCAGCGCGAGAAACGTGGCAAATGCCCGGCGCAAGGCTGGCTGGCTGGCGGCGTGCGCCAGGCGGGCACCGAGCGGCGCGGCGAGCAGCGTCATCGGAACGATGAGTGCCAGTCCGAGCAGGTTCACGTAGCCCACGCTGAAGGGCGGCAGTGACACTGCCCCGTGACCCGCCACCAGGAAGGCGAGGACTGCCGGGATCGAGATCACGATGCCGAAGGCAGCCGCCGTGCCGACGGCGCGGTGCATCGGCACGCCGCAGAGGCTCAGGACCGGAACGCTGAGCGACCCGCCGCCGATGCCCATGACGGCGGAGACGGCACCGATCGAACCGGCGAGCGGCCAGGCGATGGCACCCCGAGGCACGGCTGCGGCCAGACGCCATTGCCTTCGCGAGAACCCCATGTGCAGCGCCACGACGAAGGCCACGGTTGCGAACACGAGGGTGAGCGTCGCGGCACTCACGAGCGTCGCCACCCAGGCTCCGGCCGTGGCTCCCGCCAGCATCGGGATGCCCCAGGCCCGCAGCAGTCCGACATCGACGGCGCCACGCTGGTGGTGGGCACGTGCCGAGCGGAGGCTCGTCGGTATGATCGTCGCGAGCGACGTGCCGACTGCCAGGTGCATGCGAAGGCCCGGCTCGATGCCGAGATTGTCGAAGACGTAGTAGAGCGCCGGCACGATGACGATGCCGCCGCCAACCCCGAGAAGGCCGGCCAGGACGCCGGCCACGAGCCCCGTGAGCGCCAGCAGTGGCACCATCCAGACGAGCAGCGTGTGGGGGTCGGCTGGCACGTGCAGGGCCGATGCCGGTATCGCCCGGATCAGGCAACGATCTCGATGATCTCGCCCGCCGGACCGCGCACGCAGTCAGGGGTGCTGTCGTGAACGCCCGCGAAGCTGACGATGGCGATGCCAGGGGGCAGATGACCCGGCGGGACGGCCACGGCCCGGGCTGCGGGCGGCATCTGGTCGGCCTCGACGAAACAGCCCGCGCGCAGCGGCACGGCCGCAATCGGGTGGCGGCATTCCGGTGACAGGCCGAAGGCTTCGGACATCGCCTTGACGCGCGACTCCATCCGTTGCGGCGTCGGCGTCCCGAAGCGTCGTGAATAGAAACCGAGCAGGTCGTCGAGGGACGGGCCACCGACGATGACGATGAACACCTTGTCGACGGCACAACGGGCCGGCGGTGCCGGCAGGGCATCGAGCGGACGCTTGAACTGCGTGAGGTAGAGGATCTCGCCGCCAGGACCGCGCACCTGCATGGCCCGGATGGCATCGGTGAACGAGAGGTCCTGGGGTGAACCGACGATCTCGAAGGGTGAGTCCTGCAGGTGCCCGGCCAGCCCATCGACATCCCGGACGATGAGTTCGGCCGCATTCCAGCCGAACGAGGCGAAGGCTCGATAACCCGGCAGCGCCGGCGTCTCCACCAGCGTGAAGGTGAAGTCGTCGCCGGCGGCCGGCTGCAGGCGCAGGGCTCGTGCCCCGGCTACGGCAGGGCAGCCCCAGTTGGCGGCCTGTGCCACGCTGACCGGTTCGCGGCCAACGATCCGGTAGCCGAGGCTGCCGACGTAGGCTCGCTCGCTCGCGCCGAGGTCGGGCGTGTTGATCGTGACGCCCGCAATCGGCCCGATCGTCGGGCCCCGGCCCGGGCCGCCCATCAGATGATCCCGGTCCGCTGCAGCTCCGCGAAGCGCTCGTCGGAATAACCGAGCAGGCCCTGGTAGACCTCGCGATTGTGCTGCCCGAGGTCGGGGGCCGGGCTGCGCACGCTGCCCGGCGTGGCACTGAGTTTGGGTGCCACGTTCTGCATGCGCAGGCTGCCGAACTTCGGGTGCGGTGTGGTGACGATGGCGTCGCGTGCCTGGAAGTGTGGGTCGGCCAGCATTTCCGGGACGCGGTAGATCTTTCCCGAGGGAATGCCGAATTCATCCATCAGCTTCTCGAGCCGTTCGGCGGTGATCGTGCGTGTCCAGGCGGCGATGAGGTCGTCCAGTTCCTTCTGATTGGCGCCGCGGGTGGAGTGGGTCGCGTAGCGGGGATCTGCGGCGAGCTCCGGACGGCCCATGGCCTCGGCCAGGCGCTTGAACACGGTGTCCTGATTGGCCGCGATGAGGATCATGCCCTGGTCGCTGGTCGGATAGACGTTCGATGGCGCCACGTTGGGCAGGATGGCCCCTTGTCGCTCGCGGATGTACCCGGCCTTGTCGTACTCGGTGACCAGCGACTCCATCATGTTCAGCACGGCCTCGTAGATCGCCGAATCGACGATCTGGCCCTGGCCGGTCTTCTCGCGGTGGTGCAGTGCCGACAGCGCGCCGAGGCAGGCAAATGTCGCTGCCAGTGAGTCGCCGATGCTGATACCCATGCGGCTCGGGGGCGTCGATGGATCGCCACAGACGTAGCGCAACCCGCCCATGGCTTCGCCGACGGCACCGAAGCCGGCACGTCTGGCGTAGGGTCCGGTCTGGCCGAAGCCCGAGACCCGGATCATGATCAGGCCGGGATTGGCCTGGCAGAGGTTCGCATAACCCAGGCCCCATTTTTCCATCGTTCCGGGACGGAAGTTCTCGATCAGGAAGTCGGCCTTGCCGATGAGTTCACGCGCGATGGCCTGCCCCTGGGCTTCGCGCAGGTTGAGCGTGGCTGACTTCTTGTTGCGTGCCACCACCGGCCACCACAGCGACATGCCATGCGCCTTCTCCTGACCCCATTCGCGCATGGGGTCGCCCTGCGCCGGCGGCTCGATCTTGATGACCTCGGCACCGAAATCGCCGAGCAGTTGCCCGCAGAACGGTCCGGCGAGCAGGGTGCCCATCTCGATGACACGCAGGCCGCTCAATGGTCCGGGGGTCTTCTTCGTGGCATTGGCTGAAGCAGCAGTCATGTCGAATCCCTTTGCTGTGCTGACGCGTTGCCGGGTGACAGGCCCGGGGAAAACCGGAGCCGCCCGCATCACCGGCCTGGCGCGCGCCTTCGGGTTGCGATGACGCCCGCCGTGTACGACGAATCCCGTTATTGAGCGTGGGCTGAAAGGCGACGTCGTCGGTGCCCGAGCGCTTCTTGTAACGCCCAACGCCGTGTATAACAATACCTCATTTTGAATAGCCTGCAAGGCAGCGATGAACCCGCCAGCCCGCCGCATCTCCATCATCGAAGTCGGACCGCGTGACGGTCTGCAGAGCGAGCCGGAGATCCTGTCGACCGAAGCGAAGATCGAATTCATCCGGCGCGCCATCGATGCCGGCGTGAGGGCACTCGAGGTGACGAGTTTCGTGCACCCGAAGCGCGTGCCGCAGATGGCCGATGCAGAAGCGGTCATCGCGGCGCTCCCGAAGCGCTCCGATGTGCGCTACATCGGCCTGGTACTCAATCGCAAGGGCTTCGAGCGTGCCCGTGATGCGGGTCTGGGCGAAATCGGCATGGCGGTCGTCGCCAGCGACACCTACAACCAGCGCAACCAGGGTGTGCCGACCAGCGAGTCGGTGAAGGCCTGGCTCGACATCGCGCGTGAGGCGCGTGCCGCCGGCATGCGCGCCAATGTCATGATCTCATCGGCTTTCGGCTGTCCGTTCGAGGGCGATGTTCCTCTCGGGCGCGTGCTGGATCTGGCGGAGCAGGTCATGGTCGGTGAACCCGTGGAACTCGGCATCGCCGACAGCATCGGCGTGGGCGTGCCGGCGCAGGTCACGGCCATGATCGGCGCCATCCGCGAGCGGTGGCCAGGGGTTCCTGTGCGCTGTCATTTCCACAACACGCGCAATACGGGTCTCGCCAACGCCCAGGCTGCGCTCGATGCCGGCGCGACGTCGCTCGACGCCAGCATCGGTGGGATCGGCGGCTGCCCGTTCGCGCCGGCGGCCACCTGCAACATTCCGACCGACGATCTGCTCTACCTCCTGGATCGCTCGGGCGTGACGACCGGCGTGTCGCTCGAGAAGATCGTGGAGACCAGCCTGTGGCTGCAGCAGCAACTCGGCCGCAGCACGCCGGCCATGCTGCCGAAGGCCGGGATCTTTCCGAAGGTCGCCGAGCAGTTGAGGACCGCGAGCTAGGGGATGCCTGCGGCCCAGGCGGCATGCGAGCCGTTGCGGGTGCGCGGGAGTGATGATCGACGTGACGGTGCCGGGAGTCGCCCGGCATCGCCGCTGAACAATGACCAACACGTACGATTCGAGGGGTTCACATGAGCTACCGTCTTGGGGTCGACGTCGGTGGAACGTTCACCGACCTGATCCTCGTCAATGAACAGACCGGGGACTTCCATTCCGCCAAGGTGCCGAGTACGCCCCACGACTCGTCGATCGGCGTGCTCAACGGAATCGGGCGAGTCTGCCAGATCGCGGGCATCGACCCGAACGAGATCACGCACGTCATGCATGGCACGACTGTCGCGACCAACACGATTCTGACGCACACCGGTGCGAAGGTCGGCCTGGTGACGACGCAAGGCTACCGGCAGGTGCTGCAGATCGCGCGTTCCTTCGTGCCGGGTGGGCTCGGTGGCTGGGTCATCTACAACAAGCCGCCGCCGCTCGCTCCCCTGGCGTTGACCATCGAGGCGGACGAACGGATCGGCGCCCGGGGCGAGGTCGTACGCAAGCTGAACAGGACGAAACTCGCCAGGGACCTGAAGGCGTTGCGGAAGAAGAACATCGAGGCCCTGACTGTCTCGTTGATCAACTCCTTCGCCAACCCTGCACACGAGAAGGAGATCGCCCGGATTGCCGCGAAGGAACTGCCCGGCGTGCCGGTCTCGCTGTCTTCGGAGGTGGTGCCGGAGATGCAGGAGTACGAACGGACGATCACCACGGTCGCCAACTCCTACGTGGCACCGAAGGTATCGAAGTACGTGCGCAACCTGCACCGGGAACTCCGGAAGAAGATGAAGGACGTGCAGCTGCACGTGCTGCGTTCCGACGGTGGCCTCGCCTCGGCCAAGGCGGCCGAGGCCTGTCCGGTCAACCTGCTGATGAGCGGCCCGGCGGGCGGCGTCTCGGGTGCCATCTGGGTCGGCAATCACGCCGGATTCGGCAACATCCTCACGTTCGACATGGGTGGAACGTCGACTGACGTGGCGCTGATCCAGAACGGGCGGGCACAGTTGCGCCGCGAAACCAGCGTCCACGACGTCACCGTGCGGGCGTCCTCGGTCGACGTGCGTACCGTCGGTGCCGGTGGCGGTTCGATTGCGCACGTGCCGGAGATCACCGGCGCGCTGCGGGTCGGCCCGCAGAGCGCAGGTGCTGCGCCCGGGCCGGCCGCCTACGACAAGGGCGGCGTGGAACCCACCGTCACGGACGCCAACGTCGTGCTGGGGTATCTGCCGAGCGGGGAGGTGCGGTTAGGCGGCGACATGGTCATCCGTCGCGACCTCGCCGAGAAGGCGGTGCAGAAGATCGCCACTGCCATGAAGCTGCCCCTCAAGCAGGCAGCCGCCGGCATCATCGACATCGTCAACGAGAACATGTACGGGGCGCTGCGCCTGGTGTCGGTCGAGAAGGGCTTCGATCCGCGTGACTTCGCGCTCATGGCCTTCGGTGGTGCCGGTCCGCTGCACGCCAACGCGCTCGGCCGTCTCAGCAGCGCCTGGCCGGTCATCATCCCTCCGGGCCCCGGGGTGCTTTGCGCGCTGGGCGATGCCACGACCAGCGTGCGGGACGAGGCTTCCCGGACTTTCATCCGGTCATTCAGCCAGACGAGTGCCAGGGAGATCGGGCGGATTTTCCGTCAGCTCGCGGCGGATGCAGCCCGTGCTCTCGATCAGGAAGGGATTCCACGCGCGGAGCAGTCGCAAAGCTATCAGGTCGACATCCGCTACCATGGCCAGGGCCTGTTGCTGACCGTGGACTTCGACATCGACGACCTCGAGAAGCAGGGCCTCGAAGTCATCGGTGAACGCTTCGACGAGATGCACCGGCAGCTTTTCACGTTTGCGTTGCCCGAGGAGAAGGAACTCGTCAACCTGCGTGCAGTCGCGCAGGGCAAGCCGACGAGCGTGCGGGCGCTGCAGGTCGAGCGCGGTAGCAGTGACCCGTCGGCGGCGGAACTCGGCGAACACCCGATGTTCGTCGATGGTCGCGACCAGAAGGGCCGGCTCTATGCCCGGCCGAAGCTCAAGGCCGGCAATGTCCTCAAAGGACCCGCTGTCGTGCTGCAGATGGATACCACCACCGTCCTCCTGCCAGGGCACGTGGGACGTGTGGACGACTTCGGAAACATTCTGATCACCCCGGAATAACCGCGGGACACCAGGAGCAACGGACTCATGCCAGCGAAAATAGTCGAAACCCGGCCACGGCCATTCAAGCGGGTTGCACTCGATCCTGTCACGCTCGACATCATCGAGAATGCGATGCTGAACGCGCGCTTCGAGATGGATGCCGTGCTGTTCCGTACCGCGATGTCACCCGGAATCCGCGAGCAGCACGACGAATTCCCGATGATTGCCAACGTCGACGGCAAGATGGTCGTCGGCCAGTTCGGCAGCTTCATCTACGGCTTCAAGGAGGCCTACAACGGGACGATCGAGGAGGGCGACATGTTCCTCACGACCGACCCGTACTCGTGCAAGGGGGCGGTCAGCCACATCAACGACTGGCTCCTGCTCCGCCCGATTTTCAAGGATGGCCGCCTGATTGCCTACGCGGCCATGTTCGGGCACATGACGGACGTCGGCGGCAAGGTGCCGGGCAGTCTGCCGACGGATGCGCGTCAGATCTTCGAAGAGGGCATCCGCGTGCCACCGACGAAGATCTTCAAGAAGGACGTGCTGCAGGAAGACGTGCTCAACCTGGTGCTGCACAACTGCCGCCTGCCACACTGGAACCGCAGCGACTTCAACGCGATCGTCGCCGCGATCCGCACCGCAGAGAAGCGCGTCGTGGAGATGGCGACGCGTTTCGGCGACGACGTCTACTACTCGGCGCTCGAGGAACTGCTGGACCGCAACCGCCGCGCGATGGCGCACCTCATCAAGACCACGGTGCCGACGAAGAAGCAGTACTTCGAGGACTACATCTGCGACGACGGCATGGGCATGGGCCCGTACAAGCTGCGGTGCGCGATGTGGCGCGAAGGCGAGAAGGTGATCTTCGACTTCACCGGTACGGATCCCCAGTCCATCAGCTCGGTGAACCTCTACCTCAACGAGGAGATGTTCAAGATGTTCTGCGGCGTGTACATGATCATGGTGTTCGACCCCAAGATCATGTTCAACGACGGCTTCTACGATCTCATGGAGGTCCACATCCCCGAAGGCACGCTGCTAAAGCCGCGGGAACCGGCGGCGCTGTCCTGCCGGACGCACGCGCTCGGGCGGTTGTTCGACGTGCTGGGTGGCCTGCTGGGCCAGGGCAATCCCGACTTCCTCAATGCAGCGGGTTTCTCCGACAGCCCGCACTTCATGTATTCGGGCTACGACAGGAACGGTGACTGGTACCAGCTTTACCAGATCTCCTTCGGTGGCATTCCGGGCAAACC
>JADZBS010000095.1 GCA_020851975.1 Gammaproteobacteria bacterium
CGGAGCACTGAAGACGTAGTCGCGATCCTTCTGGGGCTGATGGCAGCTGAAGCAGGCGCTCACCGCATCCGCACCGACGGCACGCCGGCTGCGGTCGCCCCCGGCAAAGCCTTCGAAGCCCCAGCCGCCGGTGGTGGCGAACTTCGTCGAATCCTTGTGCATCACGCCCACGACTTTCCGGGCGCCTTCCGTCAGCGCGTGATCGACGGTCTCGGCCTCGAGCAGGTCGAAAACGATGACCGCGCCGTCCGGGAACCTGCCGGACCGGTAGCCTTGCATCGCGGCCGGATTGGCATAGAGGTGATGAATGCCGCCGAAGGCGGCGAACAACGGGTGACCTTCCTGGATCACCATGCTCTTGACGTGATGCCAGTTGCGATAACCATCGGGATAAGCGACGGGGGCATCGGCCGCGATGGCAGCGGAGGAGAGGACGGTCAGGAGGGCAGCGAGTACCGGAGTTCTCATGGACGATCTCCACATTGTCAGCCGGGAATGGCGGTGCCAAGCTAACGGCTTCACGCATCCCTGAACAGCAGGCACTTTCCGGTGGGATACGTACTTTTCGGTGAGTTTTGGAGTCAGTCGTGGTGATGTTCGACGACGAGGAGGGCGCACCGTCGGTCGCGCGCATGGTCGAAGACGTGGTCGGCTGCAAATGGAGCCTGTCCGTCATCGGTTGCGTGCGCCGTGGCATCACGCGACCCGGGGAGATGGAGCGTGCCATCGGCGGCATCCGCACCAAGGTGCTCAACGAGCGACTGGTGAAGCTGTTGCGCTATGGGGTTCTCACCAAGCGGAGCTTTCCCGAAGTGCCGCCTCACGTCGAGTACAGCCTGACCGAGTTCGGCGAGCAGTTCGCCGATGTGCTCGACCGGATCGCCGAGCTCGAGCAGCGCCGGCAGCGATGAGACGGGCGTCGAGATGTGATCGACGCCCGTGAGCGGACCCCAACCGGGAACGGCTGGAGTCTCATGTTTGGTGGAGGCGGCGGGAATCGAACCCGCGTCCGCAAGCCCTACGCCATGAGCTCTACATGCTTATTCCGCCATTGTTCTCGCGGCCGGCTACCCGACGGACAGGGAAGACCGACAGCCAGCCCGGTAAGGGTTTGGCGTCCGGACCCCGGGCGAGTCCTCGCGCGATCCTGTGTAAGGTGACCCCGGCATCCGAAGCGCACAGGCACGCATCCGGTCCGAGGGCTCAAGGCTGTTTTTTAGGCAGCGAGAGCGTAGTTGTCGTCGTTCGCAACTATCGGTTTGCAGCTGGATTTACGAGGTGATCTGCGCCTCGGCATGCACCCAGGGTTTCGCGACCCACGTCGAAACCAGGTCGCCCCCATGACTGCCGGTATGACCACGGCAATCGCTGCAAGTTTAGGCCAGCAGGACGGCCGTCTCAACCGGACCGGCGCACCAGCCGCTGGCGCTGGCGCTCCCAGTCGCGCGACTTGATGGAGGCGCGCTTGTCGTGCTGCTTCTTGCCCTTGGCCAGGCCGAGCGCGAGTTTCGCCCGGCCGTTCTTCCAGTACAGGGTGAGCGGCACGAGGGTATAGCCCTCGCGTTCGACGGCGCCGATCAGCCGGTCGAGTTCGCGCCGGTGCAGGAGCAGCTTGCGGCTGCGGACCGGTTCGGCCACGACGTGGGTGGAGACCGAGGACATCGGCGAGATGTTGATGCCGATCAGCCAGGCCTCGTTGTCGCGGATCACGCCGTAGCCCTCGGCCAGGTTGGCGCGACCGTCGCGCAGACTCTTCACTTCCCAGCCCTGCAGGGCGATACCGGCTTCGAACTGGTTCTCGATGAAGTAATCGTGTCGCGCCTTGCGGTTCTCGGCGATGACCTTGCGCTCGGGGTCACGCCTGGCGGGTGTGGGACTCATGGGAGCAGGCGGTTGTGAGGCGGGGAGGGTTGTTCCACAATCGATGCATCTTACGCCGAGTGAGGTCCGCGCAGGGGTGCGCGTAGCACCGGCAGGCGGATGGCATGCGGCAGGTCGAGCGCAGCGCACTCGTTCCGTATCCGGCGGAGGCCATGTTCGATCTGGTCGCCGACGTGGCGTCCTACCCGGCATTCCTGCCGGGTTGCACGGGGTCGAGCGTGCGCAGCGCCGAGGACAGCCTCGTCATCGGCACCGTGGCGCTCGCGCAGGGGCCGCTGCGCATGGAGTTCACCACGCGCAACGAACTCGAGCGACCGACGCGGATCCGCATGACGCTGCTGGACGGGCCGTTCCGTGAACTGCAGGGTGCCTGGGAGTTCCGTCCGCTCGGCGACGCCGGCTGCAAGGTATCGCTGAACCTGCAATTCGCCTTCCGCAACGCTGCGACCGACCTGCTGCTCGGCCCGTTCTTCGAGTCGATCGCCGACCGGCTGGTCGATGCCTTCGTCCGGCGGGCTCAGGCGGTCGTGCGCTGAGGCGCGAGGCTCACCCGGGACGGTCGAACGGCACGTCCTTGCGGATGTCGGTGACCTTGTCGTCGGCGAACCTGACGATGACCCAGCGCTTCTCCTCGCGGCGGGTGCCGCCGCGACGGAAGTAATAGACGTAGTCCCAGCGATCCTTGTCGAAAGGATCCTGCACCACCGGCGTGCCGAGCAGGAAGCGGACCTGGCTGCGGGTCATGCCCGGCTTGACGGCTTCGATGTCCGTGTCGTCGAGGAGGTTGCCCTGCTGCACGTCGACGCGGTACACGCAGCCGGCGAGCGTCGCGCCGGCGAGGGCGAGCAGGGAGCGTCGGGTGAGGCGAGTGCCGGTCATGACATGCGCTGCGACAGGGTCGGCGGCTGCGGGGCGCGTGCATCATAAACGATGCCGGCACCGGCTTCACGGCAGCGCGAAGGCCGTGGCATCAACTGGCCCGGCGCGGCCGGGCTCCGGCGAGCATCTCGCGCGCGTGCGCGCGGGTGCGGTCGGTGATCTTCACGCCACCGAGCATGCGGGCGATCTCCTCGATCCGCTCTTCGGCCCGCAAGGCGCGGACCGTGGTCCGGACGGTGGCGTGACTGTCTGCCTTGGTGACCGCGAGATGCTGGTCCGCCTGGCTGGCCACCTGGGCGAGATGCGTGACGCAGAGCACCTGGCGATCGCGGCTCAGGCGGCGCAGCGATCGGCCGACGATCTCGGCAACGCCGCCGCCGATGCCGGCATCGACTTCGTCGAACACGAGCGTGGGGGCTCCATGTGCCGCCATGGCGACGACCTGGACGGCGAGACTCAGCCGCGACAGTTCGCCACCGGAGGCCACGCGGGCAACTGGCCCGGGCGCCACCCCGCCATGGGTCGATACGCGGAACTCGATCTGGTCGGCGCCGGTGACATTGGCCTGCCCGGGCGGCGCCGGGTCGACATCCACCGAGAACCGGGCCGCGGGCATGCCGAGTTCGTGCAGGTTCACCGTCACGGCCTGGCCGAGCGAGGCGGCTGCAGTCACCCGCGCCCGGTGCAGCTGCCCGCAGGCTGTGGCAAACGCCGCGGAGCGCTGATCGGCTTCGGCGGCGATGCCTTCGAGCCGCTCGTCGCTGGCACCGATCGCGTCGAGTTCGGCTTCCAGCCCGACCAGCCGCTGGCACAGCGCTTCCGGCTCGCAGCGGTGCCGGCGGGCAAGGTCGAGAATGGCCGACAGGCGGGTTTCCACCGCATCCAGCCGGCCGGGATCGTGCTCCAGCGCGGTCAGCCGGCGGCGCAGCACGTCGGCGGCATCGGCCACGTGCGCCAACGATGTTGTCAGTGCGTCGACGGCCGGCTGCAGGTCGGGGTCGAGGCCGACCAGGGTGCCGAGTTCACGCGTGGCGCCGCCGATCACCTGATACGCCGAGCCGTCGTCGGCATCGTAGAGGCGGTCGAGGGCGGTGCCGACACCGTCGCCGATGCGACCGGCGTTGGCGAGCCGGATCCGCTCGAGATCGAGGGCGGCGAATTCCCCGGGCTGCAGCCCGAGGGAGCGCAACTCGCCGACCTGATAGTCGAGCAGGTCGCGGCGCGATTGGCGGTCCGTCGTGGCAGCGAGCAAGGCCTGGCGTTCGGTTTCCAGCGTCTGCCAGTCGTGCCACGCGCGGGCGACGGCTTCGAGGAGCGGCTCGTGATTGCCGTGGGCATCCAGGATCTCGCGTTGCGTGGCGCGCCGCGCGAGGGATTGGTGGGCATGCTGGCCACAGATCTCGACCAGCTGCTCGCCGAGCTCGCGCAGCAATTCGAGCGGCACGGGCTGCCCATCGATATAGCCGCGTGAGCGGCCCTCGGCCGTGATCACCCGGCGCAGCTGGCACTCCTCGCCGACGGCGAAGTCGCGCCCGGCCAGCCACGCACGCGCCGACTCGACGCCAGTCAGGTCGAAGATGGCGGTGACCTCGGCTTTCTCCGCGCCGCTTCGGACGGCGCTGCTGTCGGCCCGGCTGCCCAGAGCGAGGCCGAGTGCGTCCACCAGCATCGACTTGCCGGCACCGGTCTCGCCGGTGAGCGCACCGAAACCGCCGTGCAGCTCGACTTCCACTTCGTCGAGAACCGCCAGGTTGCGGACGTGCAGCCGGGTGAGCACGGCGGCTCAGTTGCCTGGCTCGGTGCCGGAATGGTGATCCCGGCCCCAGTGCAGCTTGGTGCGCAGGATGTGGAAGTAGTCGTAGCCGCGCGGGTGCAGCAGCTCGACGCGTTCGGCAGCCGCCTGCACGCGCAACCGGCGGCCCGGCAGCAGTTCGGCCGTGACCTCGCCGTCGCAACTGACGTCGGCTGGCAGGGGATGGTTCTCGCTCAGCATGATCTCGGTCGTGGCCGTGGCGGGCACGATGATCGGCCGCTCGCTGAGCGTGTGGGGACAGATGGGCACGAGCACGATGGCATCGAGCGCCGGCGACACGATCGGCCCGCCGCAGCTGAGCGCGTAGGCGGTGGAGCCGGTGGCCGTGGCGACGACGAAGCCGTCGCCACCGTGGGTGTTGACGTAACGTCCATCGATGAAGGTCCGGATGTCGAGCATGCGACCCGGGTCATGACGATTGACGGCGATGTCGTTCAGGGCGAGCCCGCTGCCGACGATGCGTTCGCCTTCGAGCACGTCGGCCCGCAGCAGGAGCCGTCGCTCGCTCTCGTAGTCGCCGTGCAACACCTCGTCGAGTCGCGCCAGCATGTCGGCCGGACTCACGTCGGTGAGAAAGCCCAGGCGCCCGCGGTTGATGCCGAGCAGCGGCACGCCGGCGCCGGCGACACGCCGGGCTGCGTACAGCATGCTGCCGTCGCCGCCGACCACGACCATGAGCCGCGCCCGTCGCAGGAGTTCGGGCTCCGGCAGGCGCACGGCCTGCGCGGTCACCGTCGTCGCGCTGAAGTCGTCGGGGACCAGCACCTCGACGCCCCGCGTGCCGAGGTGGCCTGCCAGGGCACGCAGCGATTCACGCACGCGTGCATCGGCCGGATTGCCCATCAGGGCGACAACGGGAAATCTGGTTGGGCTCACGACTGATGCCTCCGCGGGTCTCCGCGCCGGATCACCCAGGACGTATCCGAAGGGCGACGTTGGCATGCGGCGACGCCACATTACAGGCCCGCCAAACGAGGCGGCAAGCGTGGCATCGCCCCGGCAGTGTGCCCCAGTCCCACGGCCTTGACACGCCTTCAATCCGGTTGATAGGTTCCGAAAAGAAGGCCCTCCCATCGTCGACTTCCCTGCGCATGCATGAGTGACCGTAACGCCACAGCGTCCCTGGACCGTTCAGGGCAGATCCTGCGTGCGCTGGTGGCCGAATACATCCGCGACGGCCAGCCCGTCGGATCGCGCACGCTGGCGCGGGCGAGCGGCCTGAACCTGAGCCCGGCCACGATCCGCAACGTGATGGCCGACCTCGAGGAGTACGGCTTCGTGGCGGCGCCACATACCTCCGCCGGGCGCGTGCCGACGGCCAAGGGCTACCGGTTCTTCGTCGACACGCTGGTCAAGCTGCAGCCGCTGGCCGAGGTGGAGGTCAGCCGGTTGCAGCACCAGATCAGCGGGGAGGCGGCTGCCGACGCCAAGTCCGTGGTGGAGGTTGCCTCCGCGGCACTGGCGGCACTGACGCGCATGGCTGGCGTGGTGACCCTGCCGCGGCAGAAGCACGTGACGCTGCGGCAGGTGGAATTTCTGCCGCTCTCGAACCAGCGCGTGCTCGCGATCCTCGTCGTCAACGATCACGAAGTCCAGAACCGGGTCATCAACGTCGACCGTACGTACTCGGACAGCGAATTGCGGCGGGCCGCCAATTACCTCAACGAGAGTTTCGCCGGCCAGGACATCCGCGACGCCAGGACGCGTATCCTCGAGGAGTTGCGGACCACACGCGAGTCCATGAACCGCCTCATGGTCGATGCGATCGCCGTGGCGGAGCAGGCCCTCGATGTCGCGCCCGGGAAGTCAGAGTTCGTGGTCAGCGGCGAGACGCGGCTGATGGAGTTCGAGGAACTCTCCAACGTGGACAAGCTGCGCCAGTTGTTCGAGGCCTTCAGCGCGCAGCGGGAGATCCTGCACCTGCTTGATCGCAGCATTGCCGCCGATGGCGTGCAGATATACATCGGCGAGGAATCCGGTTACCGCATCCTCGACGACTGCAGTGTCGTGGCCGCCCCCTACCGGGTGAACGACGAGATCGTCGGGGTGCTGGGGGTCATCGGCCCGACCCGGATGGCGTATGAACGGGTGATCCCGATCGTCGACATTACCGCCCGGCTGGTCGGTGCCGCCTTGAATTCCAACCAGTAGCCCCCATATCCTTCCGCGCCCGCCATGCCCGACAGACCGGGTGGTGCGATCGAGGCCGGAGGGAGGTTCCGATGACAGAGCAGGAGACGGTGCCGGACGCGGCTGGCGGTTCCGGTGATACGGCCACGCCTGACGTGGAGTCCCTGCGGGAGGCGCTGGCGGTCGCCGAGGCGACGTCCCAGGAGAACTGGGGCAAGTACCTGCGCGCGGCGGCCGAGCTGGACAACGTGCGCAAGCGTGCCGCGCGGGATGTCGAGCAGGCCCGCAAGTTCGGTATCGAGCGGCTGGCTGGGGAGTTGCTCGCCGTGCTCGACAGTATCGAGTCCGGCCTGGCGGTCGGGCAGGAGGCCTCGGTCGGCGGCCTGGCCGAGGGGCAGCAGGCCACGCTTCGGCTCCTGCGGGCGGCGCTTGAGCGGTTCGGCGTCACCGAGGTCATGGCCGCCGGCCAGGCGTTCGATCCACAGTTGCACGAGGCACTCAGCATCCAGGCCCACCCGGGTGCTGCGCCCGGCTCGGTCCTCGTGGTCATTCAGAAGGGCTACCAGATCAACGGCCGCCTGCTGCGGCCGGCCCGGGTCGTGGTGGCGGGCGAGACCGGCGAGACCGGCGAGGGCAGCGCCACGCCGGTGCCGGCAGACGGCGGCCCGCAGGATTGAATTTACATCCGGACACCCAATAACAGGGGCAGCTTCCCCGACTTTCGGAATCAGCGGAGACGAACATGGGCAGACTGATCGGCATCGACCTCGGCACCACGAACTCGTGCGTGGCTCTCATGGAGGGCAAGACGCCCAAGGTCATCGAGAACAGCGAGGGTGATCGCACGACGCCCTCGATCGTCGCATTCACCAAGGACGGCGAGGTGCTGGTCGGCCAGGCGGCCAAGCGCCAGGCAGTGACCAATCCGACCAACACGCTGTTCGCGGTCAAGCGCCTGATCGGGCGGCGCTTCGACGACGATGTCGTGCGCCGTGACATGTCCATGGTGCCGTACAAGATCGTGCGGGCCGACAACGGCGACGCCTGGGTGGACGCCGGCGGCAAGAAGATGGCGCCGCCGGAGATTTCCGCGCGCGTTCTGATGAAGATGAAGAAGACGGCGGAGGATTACCTGGGCGAAGCCGTGACCGAGGCGGTCATCACCGTACCGGCCTACTTCAACGACTCGCAGCGCCAGGCCACGAAGGATGCCGGCCGCATCGCCGGCCTCGAGGTCAAGCGCATCATCAACGAGCCGACGGCAGCCGCACTTGCCTATGGTCTCGACAAGCAGCGGGGCGACCGCAAGATCGCGGTCTATGACCTCGGCGGCGGCACCTTCGACATTTCGATCATCGAGATCGCCGAGATCGACGGCGAACACCAGTTCGAGGTGCTGGCGACCAACGGCGACACCTTCCTCGGTGGCGAGGACTTCGATGCGCGGATCATCGGCTACCTGGCTGGCGAGTTCCAGAAGGAGAGCGGCATCGACATCCGCAAGGACCCGCTCGCCATGCAGCGCCTCAAGGAAGGTGCCGAGAAGGCGAAGATCGAGTTGTCGTCGCTGCAGCAGACCGAGGTCAATCTGCCCTACATCACGGCCGATGCAAGCGGGCCGAAGCACCTCAACATCAAGATGACCCGGGCCAAGCTCGAGTCGCTCCTCGATGACCTGATCACGCGAACCATTGAGCCCTGCAAGGTGGCTCTCGCCGACGCCGGTCTGAAGGTCGGCGACATCGAGGACGTGATCCTCGTCGGCGGGCAGACCCGCATGCCAAAGGTCCAGGACGCCGTGCGTGCTTTCTTCGGGCGCGAGCCGCGCAAGGATGTCAATCCGGACGAGGCCGTGGCCATCGGTGCCGCCATCCAGGGCGGCGTGCTGTCCGGGGAAGTCAAGGACGTGCTGTTGCTCGACGTCACGCCGCTGTCGCTCGGCATCGAGACCCTCGGCGGTGTCATGACCAAGCTGATCGAGAAGAACACCACGATCCCCACCAAGGCCACGAACGTGTTCTCGACGGCGGACGACAACCAGACCGCAGTGACCATCCATGTGCTCCAGGGCGAACGGCAGCGGGCGGGCGACAACAAGGCGCTCGGCCGATTCGACCTGACGGAGATCCCCCCGGCGCCCCGCGGCATGCCGCAGATCGAGGTGACCTTCGACATCGACGCCAACGGGATTCTCAACGTTTCGGCGCGGGACAAGGCAACGGGTCGCGAGCAGAAGATCGTGATCAAGGCATCGAGCGGTCTGTCCGAGGACGAAATCAAGCGGATGGTCACCGACGCCGAAGCCCATGCCGAGGAGGACCGCCAGTTCCGTGAACTGGTGGAAACGCGCAACAGGGCCGACGGACTGGTGCATGCAAACGAGAAGGCGCTGGCCGATCTTGGTGACCAGGTTGCGCCGGCCGAACGGGCCGGCATCGAGTCGGCCATCTCCGGGCTTCGCGATGCGCTGAAGGGTGACGATCGCCAGGTCATCGAAACCAAGGCCAACGCCCTGTCGTCCGTGGCTGCCGGACTTGCCCAGAAGGCCTATGAGAAAGCGCAGGCCGGGAGCGGCGGCGGTGCGCAGCCGGGCGGTGGCGCACCCGGGGACTCCGGCGTCGTCGACGCCGAGTTCGAGGAGGTCAAGGACGACAAGGGCAAGTCGGGAACGGCGTGACGTGCGGATGCCGCCAGGGTGAGCAAGCGCGACTACTACGACGTACTCGGCGTGGCACGCACCGTCACGGCCGAGGACCTGAAGAAGGCCTATCGCCGCCTGGCGATGAAGCATCACCCGGACCGCAATCCGGATGACAAGGAGGCCGAGGCGCGTTTCAAGGAAGCCAAGGAGGCCTACGAGGTCCTGTCGGACGAGCGCAAGCGCGCTGCCTACGACCAGTTCGGTCACGCCGGTGT
The DNA here is from genome assembly GCA_020851975.1 of Gammaproteobacteria bacterium. Lineage (GTDB taxonomy): Bacteria > Pseudomonadota > Gammaproteobacteria > Steroidobacterales > QUBU01. Next base: position 9,620 of record JADZBS010000095.1, read on the forward strand.
GGACCCCGCCAGCGGCGCGGGCGGCCGGCCGGGCGGCTTTGATCCCGGTGAGGCCTTCGGGGATATCTTCGGCGACGTCTTCGGCGATATTTTCGGCGGCGGTGCTCGCCGCGGTCGCGGCGGCGTGTTCCGTGGGGCCGACCTGCGCTACGAACTGGCGCTCGACCTCGAGCAGGCGGTGTTCGGCGCGACTGTCAACGTCAGCATCCCGAGCCTGGCGGCTTGTGACAGTTGCCACGGCAGCGGAGCGGCACCGGGGTCGGGCACCTCGCCGTGTCGTCGCTGCAATGGTGCTGGTCAGGTCCGCGTCAGCCAGGGCTTCTTCGCCATCCAGCAGACCTGTCCGTCCTGCCATGGCGCCGGCCAGGTCGTCGACAAGCCCTGTCCGGGCTGCAGCGGGCGCGGCCGGGTGCAGCGGACCAAGACACTGGCCGTCAAGGTGCCGGCCGGGGTCGACGAGGGCGACCGGATCCGGCTGTCCGGCGAGGGCGAAGCGGGCCAGAACGGTGGTCCGCCCGGAGATCTTTATGTCGAGCTGCGCGTCCGCCCGCATCCGATCTTCGAGCGCCATGGAGCGGACCTGTCATGCGTGGTGCCGGTCGGCTTTGCCACGGCCGCGCTCGGCGGCAGCATCGAGATCCCGACGCTCGATGGCGAAGTGACGCTGAAGATCCCGCCCGAGACCCAGCCGGGCAAGGTGTTCCGCCTGCGTGGGAAGGGTGTGCGGCCGGTCCGCGGCAGCGTCGTTGGCGACCTGTTCGGCCGGATCGACGTCGAAGTGCCGGTCAACCTGACCGGCGAACAGAAGCGCCTCATCAAGGCTTTCAACGATGCGCTGGCCGAGGACGGCGACCGGCACCGGCCGCGCAGCCGTTCGTGGAAGGAAGGCGTGAAAAGGTTTTTCGAGCAGCTCAGTTCCTGAGAAGATATCCGCCCCTGCCGGACCAGGGGTCGGAGGACGGATCTTGCGAGTCGCGGTATTGGGCGCCACCGGGCGCATGGGAACTGCGGTCGTGCGCCTCATCGCGGCCAGCGCTGATTGCACGCTCACCGGTGCGGCCACCGAACCGGGCCATCCCCAGATCGGTGAGGACGCCGGCATCGCAGCCGGCGTGCGCCGGCTCGAAGTGGCGATCGTCGATGAACCTGCGGCCGCGCTGGCGCAATGCGACGTGGCCATCGATTTTTCCGCTGCGGCCGCGACCGGTACCCATCTGGCCGCTTGCGAATCGCGCCGTTGCGCACTGGTGCTCGGCACGACCGGGCTCGATGACCGGCAGGTCGCCGACATCGGGCGGGCGGCGGGACGCATTCCCGTCGTCTACGGCCGCAACATGAGCGTTGGCGTGCTGGTATTCACGGAACTCGCGCGCCGGGCCGCGCAGCTGCTCGGCGGCGAAGCCGATGTCGAGATCATCGAGGCGCACCACCGCAACAAGGTCGACGCGCCATCCGGGACGGCGCTGCAGGTGGGCGAGGCGATCGCCGGCGAACTCGGTGTCCGGCTCGACGACCATGCCGTTTTCGGGCACTTCGGCGAGCGCGGCCCGCGCCGTCATGGTTCCATTGGTTTCTCCTCGATCCGTGCCGGCAGCATCGTCGGCGATCACGACGTGCTGTTCGCGCTCGACGAGGAAATCATCCACCTGCAGCATCGCGCGCTCGACCGCACGACCTTTGCCCGCGGCGCCGTGCGCGCTGCGCGCTGGGTCGTCGGGCGGGCCCCGGGGCTCTACGGAATGGCCGACGTCCTCGGCCTGGCGGGAGCCAGGGCGCAACGGTGACCGGGTGCCGCGCCGTGGCGGGCATGCGGGTGCAGCACCGCACGCGGCGATGGTGTCGGAATGGCCGCTCGTTTAAAATCCCGCCGCTTCAGCAGCGACGTCTGACGTGGCGGGAGGAACCTGGTCCGGTTGCCTCCCGCTAATCGTATCTGTAGGCCGGCAATACCGTGAGGAACCTGGGGTGACTGAACCCGCTGTGCTCGCGCTCGAGGATGGCAGCCTGTTTCACGGCGTCTCGGTCGGCGCCCCGGGCAGGACCATCGGCGAGGTGGTATTCAACACGGCGATGACCGGCTATCAGGAGATCCTGACGGACCCGTCGTATTGCCGGCAGATCGTCACGCTCACCTATCCGCATGTCGGCAACACGGGCACCAACTCGGACGACCATGAGAGCGAAAGGGTCTTTGCGGCGGGGCTGGTGATCCGCGATCTGCCCGCGCTCGCCAGCAACTTCCGCTCCGAGATCCCGTTGCCGGAGTTCCTGCACCGCGCCAACGTGGTGGCAATCGCGGAGATCGACACGCGCCGCCTGACGCGAATCCTGCGCGACAAGGGCGCGATGTCGGGCTGCATCATGACGGGGGTCGCCGATGTACGCACGGCCGTCGAACATGCGCGGCGATTCCCCGGTCTGGCCGGCATGGACCTCGCCCGTGTGGTGACGACGAAGGAGCGTTACCAGTGGAATCTCGGGCCGAACTGGCCTGGCCCGATGGCGCTGCCGGGCAAGCGGGGCGCGCAGTTCCAGGTGGTGGCGTACGACTTCGGCATCAAGCGCAACATCCTGCGCCTGCTGGTCGAGCAGGACTGCCGCGTCGTGGTGGTGCCGGCGCAGACCAGTGCCGAGGACGTGCTCGCGCTCGCTCCCGACGGCGTGTTCCTCTCCAATGGCCCGGGTGACCCCGAGCCCTGCGGCTACGCCATCGAGGCGATCCGGAAGATTCTCGGCACCGGCATTCCGGTCTTCGGCATCTGCCTCGGGCACCAGTTGCTCGGGCTGGCGAGCGGGGCGCGTACCCGCAAGATGAAGTTTGGCCACCACGGTGCGAATCACCCGGTGCAGGACCTCGAAACCGGTCGTGTCCTGATCACCAGCCAGAACCACGGTTTTGCGGTCGACGAGACCACGCTGCCGCAGAACCTGCGGGTCACGCATGTCAGCCTGTTCGATAAGTCACTTCAAGGACTTGAGAGAACCGATTGTTCTGCCTTTAGTTTTCAGGGACATCCAGAGGCAAGCCCAGGTCCGCATGACGTTGCGCCCCTGTTCGCGAAGTTCGCCCGCCTGATGCGGGAACACGCCCGCGGCGGAGCGGTTGCGCCACGTACCGCGGCCAGCAGGAACTGAGGTCAGGACCGCATGCCCAAGCGCACCGATATCCAGAGCGTGCTCATCATCGGCGCCGGTCCGATCGTGATCGGCCAGGCCTGCGAGTTCGATTACTCCGGAACACAGGCCTGCAAGGCACTGAAGGAAGAGGGCTACCGGGTCATCCTGGTGAATTCCAACCCCGCCACGATCATGACCGACCCGGGTTTCGCCGATGCCGTCTACATCGAGCCGGTCACCTGGCGCACCGTGGCACGGATCATCGAGCGGGAGAAGCCCGATGCGCTGTTGCCGACGATGGGCGGGCAGACCGCCCTCAACTGCGCGCTGGACCTGGTGCGTGAAGGCGTGCTCGCGAAGTTCGACGTCGAGCTGATCGGAGCGTCGCGGGAGGCCATCGACACCGCCGAAGATCGCGAGCTGTTTCGCAACGCCATGCAGGAGATTGGCCTGCAGGTGCCGCGTGCCACCGTGGCGCACACGATGGAAGAGGCGCTGCGCATCCAGCCGGACATCGGCTTTCCGATCGTCATCCGGCCGTCGTTCACGCTCGGCGGCAGCGGTGGTGGCATCGCCTACAATCGCGATGAGTTCGAGGACATCGTCAGCCGCGGGCTGGAGGCCTCGCCGACCAGCGAGGTGCTCCTGGAAGAGTCGGTGCTCGGCTGGAAAGAATTCGAGATGGAGGTGGTGCGGGACCGCAACGACAACTGCATCATCATCTGCTCGATCGAGAATTTCGATCCGATGGGCGTGCACACCGGCGACTCGATCACGGTAGCGCCGGCACAGACGCTCACCGACAAGGAATACCAGCGCCTGCGGGATGCCTCGATCGCGGTGCTGCGGCGGATCGGCGTCGACACCGGCGGCTCCAATGTCCAGTTCGCCGTGAATCCGGCCGACGGTCGTGTCCTGGTGATCGAGATGAATCCGCGCGTGTCGCGTTCCTCGGCACTGGCGTCCAAGGCCACCGGCTTCCCGATCGCCAAGGTCGCTGCGAAGCTGGCGGTCGGTTACACGCTGGACGAGTTGCGCAACGAAATCACCGGCGGGGCGACGCCGGCGTCGTTCGAGCCGACCATTGATTACGTCGTCACCAAGATCCCGCGCTTCACCTTCGAGAAGTTCCCGGGCGCCGATACCCGGCTGACCACCCAGATGAAGTCCGTGGGTGAGGTCATGGCCATGGGACGCACCTTCCAGGAATCGCTGCAGAAGGCACTGCGCGGGCTCGAGACGGGCATCGACGGACTGGTGGAGCGCGTTCCCGCGGAGTGTGACGAGGAGGGCATGGACCGGATCCGCCAGGAGCTGCGCATGCCGGGTGCCGACCGGCTGCTGTACGTGGCCGATGCCTTTCGCCACGGACTCACGCTGGTGCAGGTCGGCGAGTTGAGCCGCATCGACGCCTGGTTCCTGGCACAGGTCGAGGACCTGGTGCGCTGCGAAGGCGAGATCGTGCGTGGCGGCCGGGGCGTGCTCAAGGCGGACAGGCTGCGGCAACTCAAGCGCAAGGGGTTTTCCGACAGCCGCCTGGCGCATCTGCTCGGCGTGAAGGAGAGCGTGATCCGGCAGAACCGCCACAAGGCGGGCGTCCGGCCAGTGTACAAGCGAGTCGATACCTGCGCGGCCGAGTTCGCGACCTCGACCGCCTACCTCTATTCGACCTACGAGGAGGAGTGCGAGGCCGAGCCGACCGACCGGCGCAAGATCATGATCCTCGGTGGTGGACCGAACCGCATCGGGCAGGGCATCGAGTTCGACTATTGCTGCGTCCATGCCTCGCTCGCCCTCAAGGAGGCCGGGTTCGAGACCATCATGGTCAACTGCAACCCGGAAACCGTCTCCACGGATTTCGATACATCCGACCGGCTGTACTTCGAGTCGCTGACCTTCGAAGACGTCATGGAGATCATCGATCTCGAGAAGCCAGCTGGCGTGATCGTCCAGTACGGTGGCCAGACACCGCTCAAGCTGGCGCGCAGCCTGGAGGCGGCAGGAGCACCGATCATCGGCACGTCGCCGGACTCCATCGACGTCGCCGAAGACCGCCAGCGCTTCCAGCAGTTGCTGAAGAAGCTCAATCTCAAGCAGCCGCCGAACTGCACGGCGACGAACGAGGAGGAAGCCGTGCGCCTGTCGCAGGAGGTTGGCTTCCCCCTGGTCGTGCGTCCCTCGTACGTGCTTGGCGGGCGTGCCATGGAGATCGTCCATGGCGAGGACGACCTGCGGGCCTACATGAAGAAGGCGGTTGCGGTCTCGAACGACAGCCCCGTGCTGCTCGACCGATTCCTCGACCTGGCTGTCGAGGTCGACGTCGATTGCATTGCCGATGGCAGCGAGGTGTACATCGGCGGCATCATGGAGCACATCGAGCAGGCGGGTATCCACTCCGGTGACTCCGGCTGTTCCCTGCCGCCCGCGACACTCAGCAAGGAGGTCCAGGACGAACTGGCGCGCCAGGTGTCCGCGATGGCCCAGGCGCTCGGCGTCATCGGCCTGATGAACACCCAGTTCGCCATCCAGAACGGCGTGATCTACATCCTCGAGGTCAACCCGCGGGCCTCGCGTACGGTGCCATTCGTCTCGAAGGCGATCGGCCTGCCGCTCGCCAAGATTGCAGCGCGGGTCATGGTCGGCACGACGCTGGCCGAGCAGGGTGTGACGACAGCGCGAATTCCGCCCTATTTTTCCGTCAAGGAATCCGTGTTTCCCTTCGTCAAGTTCCCGGAGGCCGATCCGATCCTGGGTCCGGAGATGAAGTCGACGGGCGAGGTGATGGGGACCGGCCGCTCGTTCGCGGAGGCGTATGCCAAGGCGCAGCTCGCCTCCGGGGTGACCTTGCCGCGGCGAGGCGTCGCGCTTCTTTCGGTGCGGGATCGCGACAAGGCAGCCGCCGTCAAACTCGGTCGGATCCTGATCGAGCGTGGCTTCGACATCGTGGCGACGGATGGCACCGCCAGGGCGCTCGCCGAAGGCAACGTGGCATGCCGCAGGGTCAACAAGGTGCGTGAAGGGCGCCCGCATATCGTCGACATGATCAAGAACGACGAACTGGCCCTGATCGTCAACACCACCGAGGGCAAGCAGGCCATCCGCGAGTCCCACCCCATCCGCTCGGCTGCAGTGAGGCACCGGATCACCTACTACACGACACTGGCGGCAGCCATCGCCACGACCATGGCCCTCGACCACCTCGACAATGGCGACGTCAATCGGTTGCAGGACCTGCACGAGGAACTCGTACCGTGAAGAAGACACCGATCACGGTGCGTGGTGCCGACCTGCTGCGGGAGGAACTGCGGCGCCTGAAATCGGAGGCGAGGCCGCGTGTCATCCAGGCGATCGCCGAGGCGCGCGCGCACGGTGACCTCAAGGAAAACGCCGAATATCACGCTGCCAAGGAAGAGCAGGGCTTCATCGAGGGTCGCATCCAGGAGATCGAGGGTCGCCTCGCCAACGCCGATGTGATCGATGTCACGAGGCTCCCGCAGACCGGTCGCGTGGTGTTCGGTGTGACGGTCCGGCTCATCGACGAAGCCGATGGTCGGGAAGTGGTCTACCGCATCGTCGGCGTGGACGAGGCTGACATCGGGGCCGGGCTGATTTCGATCACCTCCCCGATTGCCCGTGCCCTGATCGGGCGCATCGAGGGTGACCAGGCGGTGGTAGCCGCGCCGGGTGGCGAGCGCAGCTACGAGATCATCAAGATCGAGTACATCTAGGCGCTGGCGCAGACGGGCGCTACTCAGGCCGCCGGCAACTGCAACCGCTGTCCGGTGGTGCCGGGGCGATAGAGCACCGCAACGTGCCCGATCCGGTGCACGAGCATGGCCTGCGCTTCGGCCACCAGCGATTCGATGGCCGCATCGCGGGAGTCACGGTCTGGGGCGCGGATGCGCACCTTGATCAGTTCATGGTGATCGAGCGCCCGGTCGACCTCGGCGACCACGGCCGCCGTGACACCGGCGCTGCCGACGAGGACGCAGGGTTCCAGACGATGCGCGAGACCGCGCAGGAAACGTCGCTGATGCTCACTGAGGTTCACGGCGGCGCATTATAGCGGTGGGCTGCGGAGACGCGGACAGAGGGACATGGCCAGGAAGTCGTCCAGCGGGCGCTGGAAGCAGCGACAGGCGCGCGACCCATTCGTGCGCAGGGCGCAGGCCGCGGGCTGGCGCTCACGGGCGGCGTTCAAGCTCATGGAGATCGACGACCGCGATCGCGTGCTGCGGCGAGGCGCAAGCGTGCTCGACCTCGGGGCAGCGCCAGGCGGGTGGAGTCAGGTGGCTGCGGCGCGCGTCGGTCCGGGCGGTCGGGTGATTGCGGTCGATCTGCTCGACATGGCGCCGATCGACGGCGTGTCGTGCATCCGTGGCGATTTCGGCGACGAGGCCATTCTCCAGACCATAGGCCGCGAACTCGGCCCGACGGGAGCCGACGTTGTTTTGTCCGACATGGCCCCCAATATCAGTGGCAACTGGAGCGTCGATCAGCCCCGCTCCATGGGCCTGGCCGAAGAGGTGCTGGCAGCCGCCGGCCGGCTTCTGCGACCGGGCGGCAGCATGATCGTCAAGGTGTTCCAGGGCGAAGGTTTCGAGGATCTGGTCAGGCGCGCACGGGCCGCTTTTGATGCGGTGCGTATCCGCAAACCGGCCGCTTCGAGATCGGAAAGTCGTGAGATGTATCTGGTGGCGGTGAACCGCCGTTTGGTGTAGCGTCTGAAGCCTGTGGGGCTCATCCAAGTCCGCATGCGACTGAAGGTTTTTCGATGAACGACCTGGCCAAGAACGTCATTCTCTGGATCGTGATCGCCATCGTGCTGCTCACGGTTTTCCAGAGTTTCGGGACCGGTGGGCGCCAGCCCGCGGCCGTTGAGTACTCGACTTTCCTGGACTGGGTGAACACCGGCCAGGTCGAGCGGGTCATGTTCGAGGGCGACACCATCCGCGGTGAGCGTGCGACGGGCGAGACCTTCGTCACCTACAGCCCGGAGACCGACAACACGGCCCTGATCGGCGAGCTCAAGAAGAGCCGCGTGCAGATCAGTGCCACGGCGCCGAAGGGCCAGAACATCCTCGTCTCACTGTTCATCAACTCCTTCCCGGTGCTGCTGCTCATCGGCGTCTGGGTGTATTTCATGCGCCAGATGCAGGGTGGGACGGGTGGCCGCGGCGCCATGTCCTTCGGCAAGAGCCGGGCGCGCCTGCTCGGCGAGGATCAGGTCAACGTCACCTTCAATGACGTGGCCGGCGTCGAGGAAGCCAAGAACGAGGTTTCAGAGATCGTCGACTTTCTGCGCGACCCGGCCAAGTTTCAGCGGCTGGGCGGCAAGATTCCACGCGGTGTGCTGATGGTCGGCTCGCCCGGCACGGGCAAGACCCTGCTCGCACGAGCCATTGCCGGTGAAGCCAAGGTGCCGTTCTTCACCATATCGGGTTCCGACTTCGTGGAGATGTTCGTCGGCGTCGGTGCCGCACGGGTGCGCGACCTATTCCAGCAGGCGAAGCACCGCGCCCCCTGCATCATCTTCGTCGACGAACTCGATGCC
>JADZBS010000096.1 GCA_020851975.1 Gammaproteobacteria bacterium
CCTGAACATAGCCCGGAATGCCTTTCTGGAGAACCTCACTGGCACGGGTGTTATCTCTGTTGAGGGATCAGCGGAGGTCCTCGGGACTTTCCGCAACGCGGGGGCGGTAATCGCTGGCAATGGCGGGCAACTGCGCCTGGGCGGAGAGAGCCAGAACACAGGAAACATCAACGTCGGCAGCGGCTCACTCCTGGAGGTCCAGTCTGCGGGTCACCTGTTTGCCTATGCTCCCGGCACGATCAACGTACAGGCCGGCGGCATCCTGGCCAATCAGGGACTCATCGAGGACAACACCGTCAACTGCATCGGCGGCCGGATCACCGGTCGCGGCACGATCGCGGCGTCCGCGAAGATGAACCTGGACGGTTGCACCATCGGCCCCGGCAACTCGCCTGGAACCCTGACCATCCTCGGCTCGCTGGACATGAACACCTCGACCATCGAGCTCGAGATCGGCAGCCCCGACGACTACGACCGGCTGGTGACGGACGGACCGGTGCAGATGGACGGTACACAAGTCGCAGTGTCCTTCGTGGATGGTTACCTCCCGGATGAGAGGGACAGCTTTGCCTGGTTGAGTGGCAACAACATCAACGCCGTTGATGTCTCCTACAGCGCGGTCCTGCCATACTGGATCTTCCAGTTTTCCGCGGACGGCGCAGGGGCGCAGGTGTCCATGACCTCCCAGGACGCCGTCGACCTCGGCTCGGGCGGAGCCGCAGACGTCGTCAACGGCGCCGGGCAGGTTGCCTTCGTGGACCGCACCGGGGGGACGTCCGGCGAGTACTGGAACGAAGGCCTGCTGGACAACGGTGGCGCCTTGCACAACCGGCAGGGCTCCGTGTTTTACAACTACGGTTCCGGCCCCGGTGGCGGGACCATTCTGAACCGCGCCGGCGCCTGGTTCGTCAACCGCGGGCAGCTCACCAATCTGTTCCTGGCTTCGGTGCAGAACTCGGGTACCTTCTATAACCACGCCACCGGCGTCGTCGAGAACCAGGGTAGTTTCGTCAACACGGCGGATGGCCGCCTTGTCAACCGCGGCAGGATCACGAACGGCGGGGGCGGAAGCATCTTCCGCAACGAGGGCCACCTCGACAACCGTGGCGAAATCGTCAACGGCGACGTCATCGAGAACAGCGGCCTCTTCGAGATCGCCGCAGGCGCCGCAGTCCACGGCGACGGGTCTGGCGGCACTTACTACTCCCAGGCCGGCGGCGAGACGCGGGTCAACGGCGTGCTCAATGCCGACGAGATCTTCATCTTTGGTGGCCGTGTCACGGGAACTGGCGTCATCGAGGGTGACGTCTCGCTGGCGCAGGCCTTCATCGCCGAGGGCATCACCACTGGCGCGATCGACCCGGGCGATTCGCTGACGACCGGCACCCTGGGTATCACCGGCAACCTGCTGCTGCAGGGCATACTGCACATCGATCTTGCCAGCGCGACGCTCTACGACGTGCTCGCCGTCAACGGCGCGCTCATCGGCGCCGAGGTCCCGGCGGCGACCCTCGAGGTGGGCCTGCTCGGCGGCTACCGGCCTTCGCTCGGCGACGGCTTCGACTACCTGACAGCGCTGAACTCGGCCTCCTTCGGCCAGTTTTCCAACATGGTCCTGCCCACGCTGGACCCCGGCCTCGCATGGGCAGCGTCTCAATGGGGTGACGGAACGATTGTCGGCCACCGAATCGAGGTGGTTGCCGCTGCGGTGCCCGCGCCGGGCACGGCCTGGCTGCTGGCGACTGCCATCGCCATGGCGGGCGCCAGGGCTGCCGTGCGCAAACGCGGCTGAGTCTGCGCAATCCGGCCTTCATGGCCGCCCGGCAGCGTCTACAGTGATGCTGCAGGTGTACCGTTCCGGGTACACGCACGCCGGGAGGTACGGACATGGGCAAGACCCCGCAGGCGGCCGATCGAGGTCGGCGCGAGCTCTGGATTGGCGGCAGGCATGTGGCGCCTGCCTCGGGCGAATACTTCGAGGATCTCAATCCGCAGGATGATGCCGTGCTTGCGCGCATCGCCGCAGCCACCCCGCAGGACGTCGATACGGCGGTACAGGCGGCCCATGGCGCCTTCGGGACTTATGGCCGGACGCTGGCCGCCGAGCGCGAAGCCTGGCTGAGCCGGGCTGCCGGCATCATGGAAGGCCGCCGGCAGGCGCTGGTCGAGCTGTTGATCGACGAGGTGGGTTCGCCGGTCGGCAAGGCGCAGTTCGAGGTGCAGTACGCGATCGGCTGCCTGCGGGCTGCCGCCGGCGCGGCCCGCCGGGTGACGGGCCAGACGCTGCCTTCCGACACGCCCGGCCGTTTCAGCATGAGCGTGCGTCAGCCGCTCGGCGTGGTGGCGGCGATCTCGCCCTTCAATGTGCCGCTGCTCAAGAACGCCAAGCTGACGGCCACACCACTCGCCACTGGCAACACGGTGGTGTTGCTCACCTCCGAGGAAGCGCCGCTGATTGCGGGCGACTATCGCAACGCTCAGGCAAGAAAGGCGAATGGTGTACGGCCTTGTCGCGCTCCGCCCGGGCTTCCAGGATCAGCTGGTAGGCGATGTAGTACTTGTAGATGTTGCTGACGTAGGTCACCGTCTCCGCACCGATCTTTTCGGCAGCAACGCGTTCCACGTTC
>JADZBS010000097.1 GCA_020851975.1 Gammaproteobacteria bacterium
GTCCCCATCGTCTAGAGGCCTAGGACATCGCCCTTTCACGGCGGTAACCGGGGTTCGAATCCCCGTGGGGACGCCAACCCGGGGTGGGCGTCCCCACAGCCCGGTGAGAACCCCTCTGGTGAACGGTGCCGGGTCGAAGTTTCGAAGTTCTTCAGTCTCTTTCGTCGCGGCAAGATGCGAGTTCTGCGGCTGAGGCGAGCAGCACGGCGTCGGTAGCCGGCACGTCGACGGCGGGCTTCACACCGGTGCCAGCGGGATCTCGATCTCATCGGCCCGCCAGGGCGCGTGGGCGAGCACTACACCCTCCTCGGGATGCTGAGCTTGTGGGTCAAGTTGACCGGATCCTTCGAGCTGCGCCGGTCCTTCCGGTCGGAAGGATCCCGTAGCCCGTCGGGCCCGGTCTGTCAGCCCGGCACGCAGCCACGAAAACTTCGGAACTTCGACCCGGCACCGTAGGTGACGGCACCGTAGGTCCATCTGCGACAATGCGCCGATGGACACCGGCATCGCCCGCAAGCTCGCTCTGGTCACGGCCTCCACGCAGGGCATCGGCCTCGCCACCGCGAAACTGCTCGCCGCGGAGGGCGCGCGCGTGCGGGTCCACGGGCGGGGCGGGGCGAACCTCGCCGCGGCGGTCGAGGCCGTGCGCCGCGCGGCACCGGCGGCGGATGTCGCCGGCGTGGCGGCGGATCTGGCCACCGAGGCCGGTGTGGAGGCGTTGCTGCAGGCAGTGCCGGCGGTCGACATCCTGGTCAATGGCTACGCCGACCCGGGCCCGAAGCCGCTCGCCGCGGTCTCGGCCGCCGACTGGGCGGCGAGTCTGCGCAGCAACGTCGCGGTCGCTGCACGCCTCGGGCACCACTACCTCGATGGCATGCTCGCGGCCGGCTGGGGCCGCATCGTCTTCGTGTCGAGCGACCTCGCGCTGCGGCCGTTGCCCGTCATGGTGCCGTACGCGGCCGGCAAGATGGCGCAGCTCACGCTGATGCGCGCGCTGGCCGAGCTGGCAGCCGGCACGGCCGTGACCGTCAATGCCGTGCTGCCGGGCTTCACGCGGACGGAACGCACCGAGGGTTTCCTGCGTGCGCTGGCAGCGAGCCATGGCATCGGCTTCGAACGCTTCATGCACGACTACTTCCACGAGCGCGACTGCCCGTGGCGCGACGAGGTCGGCTTCGCCAACTCCCTGGTGCGCCGGTTGCTGGAACCCGAGGAAGTCGCGCACCTGATCGTCTATCTCTGCAGCACGCTCAGTGCGGCGACGACCGGGGCGAGCCTGCGCTGCGACGGCGGCTCGACCCTCACGGCGCTCTGAGGCCAGCCGAGCTGGCGCGCCGCGGCGGCGCCCGCGCGCTGTGAGTGGGTTCTTGGACGGGTTTCCGGGATTTGCTCTATTATTCAGCGGCTTGTCGTTTTTTCTTCTTTAGGAGCCGCCAGCTGCGGGCGGCGGTGATGTGTGCTGGCCTTCGAACTGACCCCGTCGCCGTGGTACTGGTTTGCCGCCGCGGCGCATGCGCTGCTGCTGGGCTACGTCCTGCTGGCCGCCGGCCGCGGGCTGCTGCGCTGGCAGTTGCTCGCCGTGGCGCTGGCTGGCACGGCGTGGGGCAGCTTTCATGCCACGGTGCCGGGCGGCACGGCGCTGCCGCTCGACCCGGCGGGCTTCGTCGTCGAGATCGCCTACCTCGGCGCCTGGTTCCTGCTGCTTCATCGCGTGCTGCGCGGCCCGTACGACCAGTCGATGCCCGATCTCGTGCGGCGCGTGCTGGTCCTGCTCTGGCTGCTGCTGGCGGCGATCGGGGCGCTGTCGGCCTGGGGCTGGTACGCGCGTTCCGACCGCGCCTTCGCCACGACGGGGCTCGATGCGGCCGTGCTGATCGCGGCGCTGCTCTGTCTCGCGCTCGCCGCACAGCTGCATCGCGATGCGCCGCTGGAGGGGCGGCGTGCGCTGCTGCGGCTGGTGACGGCAGGCGCGCTGGCGGCCGGCACGCAGGCGTACGCCAATGGCGTGGCCTTCCTCACCGGCGGGGCACCGGCCGCGTTGCTTGCGCTCGAGGCTGTGCTGGCCGGCACCGCCGCGCTGCTCCTGCTCGGTGCGGTGAGCCTGCGGCCGCAATGGTCGCTGGCGATCTTCGTTTCGCCCCAGGCGCGCAGCTACTCCCCACGATTCATCCTGGTCGCCGTCGTGCTCGCGGCCATGCTGGTGGCGATGCCATACAGCCGCACGCTACCGCAGGCGTTCGCGCAGATGCTGACTGTCGCGATGGTGCCGCTCGGCGCGCTGCCGGTGCTGGCGCTCCTGTTCTCGCAGCGGCTCGGCGGGCTGGCGCGGGTGTGGTTGAGCAAGCACCTGCGCAGCTACCGCTACAACTACCGCACCGAGTGGCTGCGTCTCATCGCCACGCTGTCGTCGCCGGACCCGCGGCTGCCCTTGCCGGAGCGGGCCATCAAGTCGGTGGCCCAGATCGTCAACAGCCCGGCGGGACTGCTCTGGCTGCGGCGTGATCCCGACGGCGTGCTGGGGTGCTCCGCGGGCTGGAACACCAAGATGTGGTCCGACGCGCGCGTGCGTCTCGACGACCCCACGATCGCGTTCATGGCGGAGAAGCAGTGGATCTTCGACACCGCCGAACTCGCCCGCAACCCGGCCATGTACAACGGCCTGGCGCGGCCGAAGTGGCTCGACCAGTTCCCGGACGCGCTGCTGCTGGTGCCGCTGTTCAGCAACGAGACGCTGATCGGCTTCATGCTGCTCCTGCAGTCGAGTTCCGCCTTCCGCCTGACCTTCGAGGAGATCGACCTGCTGCGCACCACGGGCCGGCAGGTCGCGGCGCACCTCGCGCAGTACGAGGCCGACCAGCGGCTCGCCGAGGCCAAGCAGTTCGAGGCCTTCAACCGGCTGACCGCCTTCCTGATGCATGACCTCAAGAACCTGATCGCCCAGCAGTCGCTGGTGGTGAAGAACGCCGCGCGCCACAAGGGCAACCCGGATTTCTTCGAGGACACCATCGCCACCATCGAGAACTCGGTGGCGCGCATGAGCAAACTGCTCCAGCAGTTGCAGAGCGGAGAGACCAGCGGACGGCGCACGCGCCTGCGCCTCGGCGCCGCCTTGCAGGAGGCCGTCGAACGTTGCCGGGGCGGCGTGCCCGAGCCGCGCCTGGAGGAGGTCGACGAGCGGCTCTGCGCGCAGCTCGACCGGGAGCGCTTCGCCATGGTCACGGCCCACCTGATCCGCAATGCCCAGGATGCCACCGGTGCTGCAGGGCATGTCGCCGTGCGCGTGCGGCGCGAAGGCAGCCAGGCGGTGATCACCATCGAGGACGACGGCTGCGGGATGGACGCCGAGTTCATCCGCACGCGGCTGTTCCGCCCGTTCGACACCACCAAGGGCAGCAAGGGCATGGGTATCGGCGCCTACCAGGCCCGGACCTTCGTCGTCGACAGCGGCGGGTCGCTCGAGGTGCAGTCCGAGCCGGGCAGCGGCACCTGTATTACCATCCGCCTGCCGCTGGCGGAGCCGGCCGAGACCGTGGCCGAGGGAGGAACGACGTGAGCGAACAACGCCGACGGCTGCTGGTCGTCGAGGACGACAAGGGCCTGCAAAGCCAGTTGCGCTGGTGCTTCGCCGACTACGAGGTGCTGGTCGCCGAGGATCGCGATTCCGCACTCGCGCAACTGCGCCGGCACGAGCCGGCGGTGGTGCTGCAGGACCTCGGCCTGCCGCCAGATGCAGAGGGCGTGTCGGAAGGCTTCGCCACGCTCGAGCAGATCCTGGCCCTGGCGCCGGCAACGAAGGTCATCGTCGTGACCGGCAATGGCGACCAGCACAACGCCGTCAAGGCCGTCGGCCTCGGCGCCTACGACTTCTACCAGAAGCCGGTCGACACCGACGTGCTGCAGCTCATCGTCAACCGCGCCTGGCAGATCCACGAACTCGAGCAGGAGAACAACCGCCTGCTGCGCGAGCGCAGCAGCTCGCCGCTCGACGGCATCGTCGCGGCCAGCGAGAAGATGCTGCAGGTATGCCGCATGATCGAGAAGGTGGCCCCGACCAGCGCCACGACCCTGCTGCTCGGCGAGAGCGGCACCGGCAAGGAACTTCTGGCACGGGCCATCCACACGCTGAGCCCGCGCGTGCGCAAGCCCTTCGTCGCCATCAACTGCGCCGCCATCCCCGAGGCCCTGCTCGAAAGCGAGCTGTTCGGCCACGAAAAGGGTGCCTTCACGGGCGCGGTCAAGCAGACACCCGGCAAGATCGAGACCGCCGACAGCGGCACGCTGTTCCTCGACGAAATCGGCGATCTGCCGATGCCCCTGCAGGCCAAGCTGCTGCGCTTCCTGCAGGAGCGGGTGATCGAGCGGATCGGTGGGCGCGAGGAGATCCCGGTGGATGTACGCATCGTCTGCGCCACCCACCAGGA
>JADZBS010000098.1 GCA_020851975.1 Gammaproteobacteria bacterium
CCCCGGCGGGCGTGTCGAGCCAGCGAGGCAGGATGCCGAGCGCCTGCGAGACCCGAGCGACCGCAGGGCAGGATGCCCGCAGGGAGCGTCCCGCCGGGGAGTTGCCAGCGGCGGCCGGGCGGTGAGGGAGAGGAGAGAGGGGGTCGCGAGGACAAAGAGGTCGCGACTGGCGTCGCTCCTACCCGTCGCTCCTACCCGTCGCTCCTACAGCGTCGCTCCTACCCGTCGCTCCTGCAGCGGTGCTCCTGGGTCAGGCGGCCTTGATCTTGTCGTAGCAGGTGTGCTGGTCGCGGCCGTTGCGCTTGGAGTGGTAGAGCGCGGCGTCGGCGGCGGCGAGCAGGTCCTGGGACGTCGTGAATGTGGTGTGGGCGTCGCTGGTCGCGATGCCGAGCGACAGCGTGATCGAGAAGCTGCGTCCGTCGCCGTTGTCTACCTGTGTTTCGCGTGCCCGCTGCACCAGGCGCTGCGCCACCGCGTCCACCTGTGAGGCGTCGACGCCCGGCAGGAGCAGCACGAACTCATCGCCGCCGTAGCGGGCCACCACGTCGGTATCGCGCAACGTCGAGCCGAGCAGGTCCGCCACGGCCTTCAGCATGGCATCGCCGCTCTGGTGGCCATGCGTGTCGTTGATGCCCTTGAAGTGGTCCAGATCCACGAACACGACCGATAGCGGCCACTTGTTCCTGACGGCCGTGGTGAACTCGCGCGTCACCGCTTCCTCGAAGGCGCGACGGTTGTAGACGCCGGTCAGGGGGTCGCGCTCGCTCTCCACCTTCAGGACCGAGTTCTCGTGCTTCAGGCGCGACTTCTGGTTCTCGAGGTCCTTGTTCCTGTCGATCTCGTAGAGGTTTCGCACCACGAGAATCTCTCGGGCAGTCTCGACGATGTCCTGCAGCTGGTCTGCCGGCACGAGGTCGACGTCGAACAGGCCCTCGGCGACCGGAATCTGCTCGCCGATGGTCATGAACATCTCGGCGAGGCGGTTCGGCAGGAGGCCGAGGTGCTTGTGGGCCTGCAGTCCGGCGCGGCGGATGCCGGTCTCGCTCTGGTCCGTGAGCCAGGCGTCGGCCATCTCGCCGGAGAGCGCCACGCAGGTGACGAATTCCTTGTGCTCGGACTCGACGCCGCCGCCGCCCGGATCGTGGCTGTGCTGGACGCCACGGATCAGGGATGGGGGCATGTTCCAGTTCTTCAGCAGCCAGGCGCCGATGCTGCGGTGATCCGTGGCGAGGCAGGTCTGCTCGTGCTGGGCGACGCGGTTGTGCTCGAGCTGGAAGGGACAGATGCCTGCATAGGTGTCAGGCGCGATCTTGTCGATTGCCAGCATGCCGATGTCCTGCAGCAGCGACGCCAGGAAGACTTCCTCGGCGTCGCGGCGCCCGAACTCGCTCGCCAGCAGCTTGCCCCAGGTGGCGGCGAAGATCGCCCGCTTCCAGTAGGCATCGAAGTCGAAACCTTTCGACGAGTCCCGTCGCAGGGTGGAGACCAGGGTGAAGGTCAGGGCGAGCGTCAGCGTGGCGTTCAACCCCAGCACGATCAGCGCCTGGCGCAGGTTGGTGCTCTGGCGGCGGCGCGCGTACATGGCCGAGTTGGCGATGCGCATCACCTTGGCCGCAATGGCGGGATCGGCACTGACGGTGTCGGCCACGCGGGCGAGGTCGATTTCCGGGTCCTGGGCGAGCGCAATCACCCGCATCGCTACCGCCGGCGGCGTGGGGAAGCTCGTGCAGGTCTTCAGGCGTTGCACGATCTTGTCGGGGATCTGGCTCATGGTGGTTACTCCGGCAGTCGTTCTTGGGCGTCAGGGTTATGCGTGGTGGCAGGCGGTCAGTGGGCCGCTGTCGCGGATTCGGCGTCCGCAGTCCGCTGGGAGCCGTAGAGCATCTGGATCAGCCGGGCTTCGCCCTGGCCGATGCGGCAGGTGGCGACGAGTTCCTCGGTGCTCGCGCCGTGGCGCGAGAGTGCGACGGCTTCCCGCAGGCTCGGGCGGCCGGGCGCAGCGCGTTCGTGCTCGCGGGCGGCGACCAGTGTCTCCAGTTGCACGGCCTGGGCCGCGAGTTCGCCTTCGAGCAGCGCGGCGCGCGTGCGGGCCGCCTCGGCGGCGGCTTCGGCGCGCCGGGCACGGCCCCTGCCGTTCAGCGCGATGGCGATCGCGGCGGCGGCGGTGAGGAGCGCCGTGCCGAGCACGGCGATGAGTATGGCGAAGACGGTCGTGAAGCCGATGATCATGTGTCGTTCCCCCTAGGCGAGTTCATCCACGATGTGTTCGCGTTCCCCCGGATCATGACCAGGGTCCTGGCCCGGGTCCGGGCCAGGGTCGTGGCCGGGGCGGTTCCTGTCGCCACGGTCCTGGCGTGGCGCGGACTTGCCGCCACCGCGCCGCAGTTTCGGTTCCGGCCGGCGCACCCAGTTGCCGGGCAGCGGCGGCTTGACCTGTTCGATCGGGCTCATGGTGTCGCCTCCGCAGCGGCGGCAGCCGTGGGAACAGCCGCGGCCTCCGTGACGGGAGCCGGCTCGCGCTCCCCGGCCGGTTCGCGCAGCTCGGCGATCGTGTCGAGGACCACCAGCGTCACGCGCCGGTTGTGATTGCGGCCTTCGGGCGTGGCGTTGTCGGCCACGGGCTGGTATTCGCCCTGGCCGGCGACGCTCATGCGCGCCGGCGCGATGCCGCGGTTCTCGAACAGGCGCACGATGCGCGAGGCGCGTGCACCGGAGAGTTCCCAGTTCGACGGGAACTGCAATGTGCTGATCGGCCGGTCGTCGGTGTGCCCCTCGACCCGGATCGGGCTCGCGAGCGGCTCGAGGATCGCGGCGATGGTGTCGAGTATCGGCACCGCCTCGGGCTGGATCTCGGCGCTGCCGCTGGGGAAGAGGATGTCGGTCTTGATCTCGACCTCGACCCACAGGGGCTTGCGGGTCACCGTGACCAGATCCTGCGTGATCAGCGGCGCCATGGCCTGCTCGACCTGGTCGGCCACGCGCCCGAGGTTGACGCCCGGCGCGTCGGCCCCGGCGGCGTCCGGCTGCATGTCCCGGCCCATCCGGGCGAACACTTCGGCGATGGTCTTCTGCTCGGCCTCGCTCAGCTTCGGCAGCTTCATCGCCTGGGAGGGCGAGAGCCCCGCCACGGTGTCGTCGCGGCGCACCTTGACCACCTTGTCGCCGACTTCGATCGGTGCGGTGGTGCGCGGCGTGCCGCGGAACGCGGCCATCATCGAGTCGGAGAGCACCCGGTACTTGCCCTCGTTGATCGAGGAGACGGCATACATCACCACGAAGAAGGCGAGCAGCAGCGTGATGAGGTCCCCGTAGGGGATCGCCCACGCCTCGTGGTTCGCATGCTCCTCGTGCTCGTGTTTGCGCGCCATGGTGTCTGCGGCTGCGGCTGGCGTCAGGCGACGTAGCTGCGCAGCTTCACCTCCAGGTTGCGCGGGTTCTCGCCTTCGGCGATGGCAATGATGCCCTCGATCACCATCTCCTTGGCGCGGCTCTGTGCCTTGATGATCTCCTTGAGCTTGTTCGAGGTCGGCAGGAAGAACAGGTTGGCGAGGCCGATGCCGTAGATGGTGGCGGTGAAGGCCGCGGCGATGCCGCCACCGAGCTTGCTCGGGTCGGCCAGGTTCTTCATCACCGCGATCAGGCCGAGCACGGCGCCGATGATGCCGAGCGTGGGTGCATAGATGCCGAGCCCCTCGAAGACTTTCGCGCTCTGCGTGTTGGCCTTCTCCTTGGCCTCCAGCTCGAGTTCCATCGTCTCGCGGATCTTGTCGGGCTCGGTGCCGTCGACCAGCATCTGCAGGGCCTTCTTCGCGAACTCGTCGCTCTCGGCCTCCAGCGCCGGCTCCAGGCCGAGCAGCCCCTGCTTGCGGGCGGTCTCGCTCCACTCGACCATCTTGGCGATCAGTGCGCCGTTGTCCGCCACCGGTGGCTTGAAGATCCAGGGGAAGATCTTCCAGGCCCGGAGGAAGGTCTCATTCGGCGTCTGCACCA